>NZ_JAIOSW010000288.1 GCF_021107415.1 Desulfobacula sp. | reverse complement strand
GGTAACATCCTTATAACATTCAAAACAGCCCTTGCCTGAACAATCCCGTCTTCCCAGGCCAAAGGCGGTACAACCGGGTCAATAATGATCCGTTCTTTTGAAACCCCGGCCGCTTCAGCCTGTTCAAGCAGCTCAAGGGCGATCTCAAACCGCTCAGCCTCATCCTTTGGAACCCGGCTGTCAGGATACAGAAGGAACCCGACGATATCGGTATCATACTCCTCTGCCAGGGGTAAAATTTTCTCCAGCTTATGGGATTCAAGGGAAAACCCGTTAATGATCGCCTTGTTGTCTGCAGCCTCAAGCCCTGCTCTCATGGCAGCCGGATTGGAAGTATCAATGAGCAACGGCAGATCTGTCACACTCTGTACTGCCTCAATAAAAAATACCATGCCCTTTTCAGGAAATTTACCCAAAGGCCCGGTATTCACATCAATGGCCCATGCCCCTTTTTCCACACACTGCTTCACAAGTTCCTGTATGGGCTTGGGGTCAGAAGCCTTAAGCGCATGCTGGATAGCTGTTTTTGTAATTCTAAGATTATCTGCAATCAGTTTCATATAAGTCAATATCTGCATTGTCTGCCGATGCAGACTGAATATGCACATCCCGCTGAGGAAAGGGTATCTCAATGCCTTCTTCCAGAAATCGTTTATAAACAGCAGTATTAAGCATGTGCGATACTTTACCGCGCAATACCGGTTTATTGACCCAGCACAATAATTCATGGTCAAGGCTTGAGTCTCCAAAGGCCCGAAACCGCACACGCGGTTTAGGAATTTTGCAGACATTTGGAAAATTTGTTGCCACATCAAACAATACGCTTTGGACCTTGTCAATATCCGATCCATAGGCAACTCCCACCTTGACACGGATACGGAATTTTTCATGCCTGCCGCCGGCTTCATTGGTAATCTTGGTATTTCCCATGATGGAATTGGGCACTGTTATTTCCACATCATCACGGGTCAAAAGACGTGTGCTGCGAATACCGATGTTTGTCACCGCTCCCCGCTCCCCTGAATCAAGAACGATGAAATCTCCTATTTTGTAGGGAGCATCTGCCATGATAAATACACCAGAAAACAAATTGGCCAAAGTGTCTTTTGCGGCAAAAGAGATGGCAAGACCCAGTATACCGGCAGAAGCTACCCAGGCTGTCAGATCAATAGCCCATACCAGAAAAATAATATAAATTGACAATCCTGTTACCAGAAGAATCAACAGATTGCTGAACAAGGGAAGTGTCCGGTCCTGTATCAACTTAAACCGACTGTCGTCGTGACTCACCAGGTTGAGTAAAAGCTTAAGAAATCTTGCTGCAGCCGCTGCCCAGAAAAAAATAGCCACAGTTTTCAGGCCGCCCAGGGTTATGAAGTTTATGGTCTCTTTAAACTCCAATCTTTCCGTGGCCAGGGCAAGACCGAATAGTATGATACTGAGAAAGACGGGCTTATGAAAAATAGCAAGAACCTGGTCATCTAACTTGAGATTGGTCTTTTCTATCCATTTTTTGATTACGCGGGTGATGATCACATCGATGATCTTTGCCAGGCCAAAAAACAAGAGGATAATCAACACGGCCTGAAGATAACGATTAGGCGCTATCTGCGCCAGCAACTCCAGTAATTGCTCTTTTTCAAAATTCATTAGTTTTCCTGTTCTAATTCACATTTCACTTTTTATTCTCACTTCTATAGCCTGGTGCAAGACTGTAGTCAACAGTCTTGTCAGCTCATACTGCTTCAGTATCTTTTCTCTATAAAATTTAATGATCCTTTAAAAATCAATACAATCTATGTTATGATATTGAACGACTCAAAATAAATTATTAAGCATTTTCTTCATGGATTTTATTGGGTTAACATTCTTTCAATCAGCAAGTAATCCTGAATAAATGCACAACTAAAAAATTTTCATTTTTTTAAATCAAAGGAGGTCATTATGGATAGCCAGGAATTTTACAAAGACATTAATTCCCATACTATCAGAGTTGCCCTTGTGGATGGTACTCAAATAAATGCCTGTGTAAATATAGATAGAGCGCCGGGTTACAACAGATTAAGTGATTTGATCAGCAGCGATCGTGAACCTTTTTTAATTCTGATGAATTCAACACTGTATAAGGCCGGCTTTGAAAATCCGGAAAAACACGAAACGTTATTTATTAACAAGGATCATATTCTGTGGGCCACACCCGAAGACAAACAAATGTAACATAGATTAAGGCTAACTGCTGATCGTGAAACTTGTCAGGACTTATTTAAACAAATGGGTTTGCCCTGTTGTTACGGCATCTATTATCAGTTTCCCTGTTAGTTTTAATTTCCCAAGTTTTCCCTTCTTTTTGGACATGATGATATCATACAGATCTTCCCGTGTTGACGGCGGCTTGATTTCAGCAGATTTTTTTATAAGTGTTACCGCTTTTTGAGGACAGACAGGCACGCAGAGGCCGCAACCGACACACCGATTGAGGTCGATTGATGCCTGCTTTGTCTTTTCAGATAGTTTTATTGCGCCCACCTGGCATCTTTTTTCACAATTACCGCAGCCTTCGCAATAGCCTGTATCGATCTTGGCATAAAAATTTGAAGCCCAGAAATCCACGGGCTTCGGTATGCTCTTGTGAATCTGAAGCATGCCACAACAGCATCCGCAACAGGAGCAGATAAAATCGACCTGTTCCGTATTGGATGGCTGGAGAACCAATCCCTCTTGTTGATTTTTTTCAAGAATCGACATTGCCTCTTCCAGATCAATGCCTCTTCCCAGGCCATGCTTGACAGCCGCCTGTGCTAAGTTTCCAACTGCAAGACAGGTTTCCTTTCGATCTGTAACCTGACAGGGTTTTCCCTGCAAGTCTTTTTTCTGTCGGCAGATACATTCACAGATGGCAAGGGCTGTGTCGGATTTTTTCAATAGAGCTGCAACTTCATCGAATGTACTGACATGGCTTTTAATGGAAATACTTTTGGCAATGGGTATGGTTCGCATTTGAGGCAATTCCGTGCTTAAAAATTCCACCCCGAACTTTCTGTCTGAAAAATATTCATCAAAATCTTTAATTGATTCAGGTGTCAATTTACCAAGCTGAAATTCATACATCCCCACGACAAAGGGAGCATTGCAATAATATCTTTTTTTCCCTTTTTCCCATGCTTCAATCCCTCCTTTTTTCTCAATGGCATCCAGGATGTCTGAAAGCTCATTTGAAGACTCAACCAGGCTTTGAGCCCTTTTATAAATGATTTCAAGCGGTTCAGGTTTATAGTTCAAGCATATGGCAATCTTTGCCTGCCGTGGTGAAAAAATATGCTTTAATACCCTGATTTCAACACCTGTACTTGTGGCAGGGAAACCAACGGCCTGACTGTCCAGGTGTTTTTGAAGGTTTCTGTAGACTTTTTCATCCTTTTTCATGCCGTTCCTCTGTATCCGGGACTTCCTGTTATCGATGTTTTTCCTTTATTATTGTTAAAAACAATTTTCCATGGACAGCCATTCCCCGGTAAATAAAACTAACGATTTTAAACGAACTGCTATAGCTTGTATCCAGATGTCTGATTTTAAATCCGCTCTCTTTTATGAGGTCCGCAATGGGCCGGTTCAGATGACAGCCACCGCTGATCTTTGTCCAGATAGGGTTTATCTTTTTTTGCCATCTGCGAATATGCTCATCAGGTGCGTTTCCGTGTTCGCAAAAAATCAATTCACCACCGGGTTTCAGGACCCTGTTCATTTCCTTCAAGGCTCTTAATACATCAGGAATTGAGCATAAGGTATACGTCACCAACACTGTATCTGCCGCATTCTTTTCCAACGGGATGTCTTCGCCTGACAAACCGATAAATTCAAGATCAAATGCCAGATCATCCGCCTTTTTCTCAGCCACCGCCCGCAACTCGTAAGAAGGATCCACGCCCCAGACCTGTTTCACTTTAGCCGGATCATAAAAGGGCAGATTCAAACCCGATCCGATACCGACTTCCAGGACTCTTCCCTTTGCCTGGGGCACCACCTCTCTGCGCAGTTTTGATATATCACTCTGACTGCATACCCAGTGGGTCAGTCTTGGTAAAATGGTTGTTTTATATAATCCCATAAAAAAGTCCTGTCATAAATATCGTTTAAACCCAACTCTACTTAAATAAACCCTGCTTAACAACATAAAAATATCCAGTAAATCTTATAGTACCGGACCCAGTGTATATAGAAGGACCTCATCAAAACCATTTCTTGTTGACTATTTTATTATTTTTCTTCATTAATAATCCGTGATATATAAAAACAATTGAAATTTAAGAAAATAAAGGAGATCCAATGTCAAAAGGAAAAATTGTTCTTGCCTATTCAGGAGGTCTTGATACCTCTGTTATATTAAAATGGCTGTTGGAACAAGGCTATGAAGTATTCGCCTATATGGCCGACATCGGCCAAAAAGAAGACTTTCAGGCTGCAGAACAAAAGGCATTAAAAATCGGTGCATCCAAAGTATTTATCGAGGACATGAAAAAAGAATTTGTCACTGATTATATCTTTCCCGTATATAAAGCCAATACAATATATGAGGGCAGATACCTTTTAGGGACTGCCATTGCCCGCCCTATCATTGCAAAAAAGCAGATAGAAATTGCAAAACAGGTGGGTGCTGAGTATGTATCCCATGGCGCAACAGGCAAAGGCAATGACCAGGTCCGGTTTGAATTGTCATACTATGCCCTGAATCCCAAAATCAAGGTCATTGCGCCCTGGAAAAACACTGATTTTTTAAGTGCCTTCAAAGGAAGAACCGATCTTCTTGATTATGCTGAAAAGCATGGCATTCCAACCAAGCAAACGGCATCCAAACCCTATAGTGAAGATGACAACCTGCTGCATATTTCCCATGAAGCCGGCATTATTGAAGACCCTGGCCATGAATGCGAAGAAAGTATTTATTCCCATACCGTATCCCCTGAAAATGCACCGGACAACCCCACAAAAATAAAAATCGAATTCAAAGATGGTATCCCGGTTAAAGTCACCAATCTTGATAATAACACGGTTAAAACCGATGCCCTTGAACTATTTGAATATCTCAATGAATTGGGCCGGGAGAATGGTATCGGGCGGCTTGACATGGTTGAAAACCGGTTTGTGGGGATTAAATCCCGAGGTGTGTATGAAACACCCGGAGGCACCATTCTCCATGAAGCCCACAAAGACATTGAAGGCATTGCCATGGACAGAGAGGTCATGCGGCTGAGGGACATGTTTTCCAGCAAATTTGCAGAACTGGTTTACAATGGCTTCTGGTTCAGTCCTGAAATGGAATTTCTCATGGTGGCCATTGATAAAAGCCAGGAAGTCATTGATGGTGACGTCACTCTGAAACTCTATAAAGGCACGGCATATCCCATTGCCAGGACAAGTCCTTCATCCCTGTATGACCAGGATCTATCTTCCATGGATATTGAAGGCGGTTACAATCAGGAAGATGCGGAAGGATTTATCAAAATCAATGCCATCAGGCTGATGGCCCACAGAAATATCATAGATAAAAGAAAATAATTAAGATCTCCTGCCCGGAAGTCACGGTTTAATCCGCCGGGCAGGAGATTTTATTTTCCGGCAATAGGTTCTACAAACTGGGACTCCGAATCCCATGGAAAAAGTATCCAGGTATCCTGGCTGACTTCCGTCACATAGGCATCCACCAAAGGTTTGCCAGCAGGTTTGGCATATACGGTTGCGAAATAGGCATCTGGAAGCATTTTCCTGACAATCCTGGCTGTTGAGCCCGTGTCCACAAGATCATCAATAATTAAAAGTCCTTCACCTGAATCATCAATATTTTTCAGGATTTTCGGCTCCCCCTGTTCTTTCCAGTCATAGGTGGAGATGCAGACCGTATCAATATAGTATATCCCAAGTTCCCGGGCAATAATTGCAGCAGGAACAAGACCTCCCCGCGTAACTGCAACAATCCCTCTCCATGGTTTTTCAATGTCATGGAGTCTCCATGACAGGGCTTTTGAATCCCTGTGGAGCTGCTCCCAGGAAATGGGATAATTCCGGTTGTATCTGTCTTCTTTTCTATCCATTGATAGTCAAGGCTCCTATTATCTATATTGTTGTATTATCTTTGACTTTTATCATATTTGGCATTATTTTATCCACAAGATAGTAAAAAATAAAGGATAAAAGTCTTGAAAGATATAAAAGAAAGATGTTTGAACTGCGGTGGAAAACTATATATTAAACGGACCTGAACAAAAATCTATTTTTGCTGCAGGTCCTGCACAATTAATTATCCCGAGGACAAGTATAAAGATCTCATGGACGAATACCTTGAGGAGAAACTGGCCAATGTTCCTGTGAACAGATTGTAATTGAATTCCTGGAAAAAACCCTTAAAAAATCATAAAATTAAATTCATCTATTTGCTCCCGACATTCCAGGTAAAAAGATTTAACCGGGTCCTTTCCTATTGCCTTTTTCTCCTTTGCCTTATATAAAATTATTAATCAATTTTCAACCGCGATTAATGTAATCGACAGGGCGGAGCACTGTCTTAGCTTTAGAAATCCAGCGGACTCTTTATCTCCTTAAGTGTTCTTGATTTAATGGTATGAGTATAAATCATCGTTGTCCTGACATCACTGTGCCCTAAAAGCTCCTGAATAGTCCTGATATCATAGTTTGCCTGGAGCAGATGGCTTGCAAAACTATGGCGAAAGGTATGAGCCGAGGCTCTTTTGAGCAGCTTTGATTTTCTGACAGCCTTCTTTATGGCTTTTTGAACGTGGGTATCATGCAGGTGATATCGCCGGTATTCATTTGACT
>NZ_JAIOSW010000229.1 GCF_021107415.1 Desulfobacula sp. | reverse complement strand
ATCAGCCTCTCTCGGGCATGTATGGGTACAAAGCCCGCAGTGAAGGCAACGCCATAGTTCATCAGAATTTTCAAGGATTTTTTCCCTGGCTCCCACCTGAACATATCGAATCATTCTTCTGGGAAAATTATCATGAACAAGAGGGCAAATCGCTGCACATGTCCCGCAGTTAAAACACTCAAGAGCCGTGTCATCGCTATATTCTTTCAACTCTTCTGCAAAATCTAAGTTTATAGTACTCATGTTAAACCTCTGCTTTTTCTTGGGTTTTGTCTGATTCACTCAAAAAATATTTAAAAAAAACGCCCTCTTTCGGACCCTCTACAATCTGACCATACTTTTTCATGGTTGCCATATACCAAAGTGTCTTATCTTGCGGCATATCGATTCCTTCAGCAATTTCAGGAATGGTTGCAGCCTGACCGTTTAAAAATTTTTTTATCGCCTTAATATCTTTTTTCTGTTCTTTCATTTTCGTTGAAGCAGCGGCTATCATAGTCTTTCTTTGGGCACGCAATTCTTTCATTGCTGCTTTTTTTGTCTCTTTGGCTTTATCCGCGCCTTTGTCTTTATCGTTATTTTCCATTATATTTCTTCCTATTTAAAAGAAGTTTTGTGAATCAATCAGACAGCAAATCCATCTGAAACAATAGCATCAACCATATCTTCATACTGCTTTAATGCCCATCCATTTATATCAATGGCTTTTTCCGGACAAACCGCAGCACAGGCACCACAGCCTAAACACATTGCAGCAGTTACCTGAGCTCTCTTGACTGTTTTACCGTCAATCTCTACCTCCACAAGGTTTAAAGCACCTTCTTTAAGGCAAGCTTCTATACAGGCACCGTGTCCCTGACATTTATCAGGGTTGACCTCTGCCACAAAAGGATCAAGTTCAATAAACCCTTTTCTTAAAAGAGCAGATGCTTTTACAGCTGCTGCACCCGCAGCATTACATGCTTCACCTGCATCCATGGGTGCCTGACAGGTACCGGCAAGGAAAATTCCAGTTATGGGAAATTCAACAGGTCTAAGTTTTGGATGAACTTCCAGAAGAAATTTATCTGTTCCAATGGGTAGCTTCATCATTGAGGCAAGGCCTGAAACATCATCAGGTTCGATGCCGGTTGCAAGCACAACAAGATCTGCCGGAACATCCATTTCTTCATTAAAGGTCAAGCTGTCTTTAACTTTGACCTGAAAAGGGTAATCAGAACCACTGGTTAAGCTTACCTCTGGTTGTGCATCTGCTTCATATCGCATAAAAACAACTTTGTTGGCAGAAGCCTGGGTATACAGTTCTTCCTGCCCTCTGCCATAAGTTCTGATATCTCTGTACATTTCATAAATACTGGTCGCAGGAAAATTTTCTCTAATCTGGTTTGATGCGTTTAACATTGCAGCACAACATGTTCTGGAACAGTATTCATTCAACTTTCCATCTTCTTTAGATTGATGAATACCAGGTATCTGGCGGCTGCCAACACAATGAATCATTACAATATTTCTAATACGTTTACCATTTACCTCAAGTATAGATCCTGTTGATTTATTATTTTTTAAGATTTGAATCAAATTCTGAAGAGTAATCACTTGCTCATGCTGACCAAAGCCGAATTCTCCCTCAAAAGGTATATAGGGGATAGCTCCTGTTGCCATTACAATGGCACCGGTCTCTATATTGAATTTTTCAATTTTATTATCGGATTTTTTTGAAATACTCAGGCTAAAATTCCCCACATATCCTTGTACCGCTTCAATTTTACAATCTGTATGAATTGTGATGGATTTATGGTTTAAAACCTGATCTAAAAGTTCCTGTAGAACTTCTGATGCTTTTTCTCCGGAAGGAGCAAGTTTATCGAGATTATTCAGCTGCCCACCCAGAATAGATGATTTTTCAATAAGTGTTACGTTAATCCCTGTTTGAGCAATATCAATTGCAGTTTTAATCCCTGCAATGCCGCCTCCGATCACTGTTGTATGCTTTTTGGCTTCAACACGGACCGGATCAAGGGGTTTGAGTAATTTTGCTTTGGCAGCAGCTGATGCAACAAGGATAGAGGCCTTGTCAGTAGCAGGATCACCTTGATGGACCCAGGAAACCTGTTCCCTGATATTGGCATGTTCATAGATAAACGGGTTGGAACCCGCTCTTTTAATTGCATCCCTGAAAGTTGCTTCATGAAGGCTTGGTGCACACGATGCCACTACCACCCGGTCAATCTTACCGCTTTTCAAATCATTTATAATCAGTTCCTGACCAGGGTCTGAGCACATGAACATGTTGGTTCGGGCCACAACAACATTTGGCATTTTTTCAGCTCTTTTTTTGACTTCTTCAACATCAACATGGTCAGAGATATTGCCACCGCAATAACATATATAGACACCGATTTTTTTATTATCTGGAGTTTTATCTGTATTTTTTTCAGTCATTTTTAATTCTCCATAATGCTGTTGGACATGAATTTGGCAGCTTCCATAGCGGCTGAACCTGATTCTGTAACGGTGTCCACAATATCCTTGGGTCCTGCTGCAGCTCCGGCCACGAAAAAATCGTTCATATTAGTAAGTACCGGGGATATCTTTGGTTTTATTGAGGTAATAAAGTGATCGGAATCTTTAGAAACAGGGCAAATGGGCTCCGGGTTCCAACCGGGAATCATTCCCATGGAAAGAACAACCAGATCATGGCTTGCTGTTACAATACCTGAACCGTCCTGGTTTTCATACCTTACTATTGCGCTTCCGTTTTCACCCTCATCAATCCTTGCAACCTTGCCTTTGATAAACTCAATGCCCATGGCTTTTGCATTCTGATAAAATTGTTCATACCCTTTCCCAAAAGCCCTGATATCCATGTAATAAATAGTGATATCAGCCAGTGGGAGAGAACCTGACAGCAGCATTGCCTGCTTTATAGCATACATGCAGCATACCCTTGAGCAGTATGGAACCCCCATACTCTTATCTCTTGAACCCGCACATTGAACATAGGCAATGGAATCAGGCTCCATGCCGTCTGAAGGTCTCAAGACCCTGTTATAGGGTCCATGAGGCGCTAAAAGTCTTTCCATCTGTAAAGAATCTACAACATTTGGTATTTTGCCATTACCGTATTGGAAATTGTCTTCCTTAGGCAGCAACTCAAACCCTGTAGTGATGATAGCTGTTTTTGCCTGAATGATAAACTCTTCCGGCTTTTGAAAATAATCAATTGCATTTGTAGGGCATGCTTTTTCACATTGCCCGCAAAGCATGCAGTTTTCTATATCCATTATCGGCAGTTGAGGTATTGCATTTGAAAAAGGTATTGAAATTGCTTTTGTAGCGCTTAAACCTCCTTGCTCCTCATCCGACACATATATAGGGCAAACATACTCACATTGCCTGCACCCTATACATTTATCCGGGTCAACATATCTTGGGTTTTGTATAATCACAGCTTTAACGCCCAGGGCTTCGCTGGAAGTATCATGATCTAATGAGGTCAAATTACAATATGTAAACAGGGTGATATTTTCATGATGTGCAGCTGCTGACATTTTAGGGGTGGTAATACAGCTTGCGCAATCAAGTGTGGGGAATACTTTTGAAAGCCGGATCATTTTGCCGCCGATAGAAGCATCTTTTTCCACAATAGCAACTTTATACCCTTGGTCGCCAAGGTCTAAAGCTGTTTGTAATCCGGCAATGCCGCCACCTACAACAAGTGTATCAAATTTTTTTATGTGTGTGGAGACCATACATCCTCCTGAAAAATTTTTTTTTAGTTCACTGCCTGAAAGAGGCAGTGAACTGATAATTTGTCTGTTGCTCTAAATAGATTAAAAATCGTTACTCTTTAAATTTAGGAGGTCCCAGTTCACGCACTAACTTGTCCATCTGGTTCACCTCATTTAAAAAAGACCGATTACAAACCGTACAAATAGCTGTCAGGCGAAGACGTTTTAGATCAAGTTCCATTTCCTTCATTTTTTTGTAAACACCGTCCAACTTTTTTGCCATGGCCGTAAAAGCACCTTCATAGGGACATTCTTCACCACAGGACATAATAATGATGCCGCTTATCCCTTTTTTAAAGCAGTCAAAATAAAAAGATTCGGGGAAAAGCACAGGCGCCCTTACTCTTAAAATATAAGTATTTGAAGGATAAGTTGAATGGGCTTGTCCCACTGAATCTGCTCCAGGATAAGCACAAGTTTCTGTGGCCAATATCAAAATTTTGTTCTCTTGTTTTTTTGCCTGGGGTGACATAACCACCTGCCTATTTATTTCTTGTTACAAAGTGCCTGTCATAACCATCTGCTTCCAGATATCCGAGATATTCATGTCCGACTTTTCCAGCCCATGCAGGGATATCAGTTCTTGTCCCGGAATCATTGGATAGAATTTCAATAATCTGACCAACCTGAACTTTGCCAATTCCTTTTTTTGCTTCAAGAAGGGGTCCCGGACATGCACTGCCTCTTGCGTCAACCTGATTTGCGGCTTCAATTGAATTTAAATCTGTCATTTTTTTATCCTCCGTTAAGGGTTTATGATAGCATCTTTATATTAATGCTCAGATGCGGTGTTACTCTTTTGTAATCAGCTTAGAGCAAGGTTGGTGCCAAAACAAAAATATAACCGATATAAACAGATTGTTGATGCTTAATAACACCTATAAATTCAGTTACTTTTGCTTTCTAATTGATAAAATAAAAGACGTGGCATTTATTTCAGATCGTTACCAAAGAATAAGATGGTAGCGTTATGGTTGCGTTACTTATTAAGAAATACCGTTACTCTGAAGGGAATAAAAAATCTTTTATAAGAAATATTTTTTCAAAATCACTACAACAAAGCGGGTTAAATGAAGTTGATAATTTTAATTGAATACGTTGGCATCAAGTGTGCAATAAAATTTTTCAGTTATCAGATAAAGTAAGCATTTACTTACCTCCAGAATCTGAATAATCACCTCACCGTCATCCGGGGCAGCTTGTATACCGCCAGTAGCTGCCCCGGATTTTTTTTGTAAAGTCTTATATTCAGGGTTGAAGCGGTATGTTCCACTTTTTCATGTACTTCCAGATAGACGCCCGGCTCAATCCAACACGCCTGGCAACTTCAGCCTTATTCCAGTCAGTATCACGAAGCAGATCAATTAATTTTTTTTGGGTTAAAGAGTGGGGGTGTTGAATGTTTTTTATACTTGGATTTATTTTTTCTTTTTCAACAGGGCCGGGAATCATATTCGGGTCCCTGATTTCAAGGGGAAGATCGTTAATTTCAATTTGCCTGTTGGTACATAAAACAAAGGCATGTTCAATGGCATTGGCCAATTCCCTGATATTACCCGGCCAGGAATAATCCATAAAAGCTTTTAAGGCAGGTTTCCCAATTCCTTTTACTTTAAGGATAACTTTTTCATTGTTTGTTTTAATAAAATGGTTAACAAGAAGGGGAATATCTTCTTTCCTGTTTCTCAAGGGTGGAAGGTAGATAGGGAAGACTTTAAGCCGGTAATAAAGATCCTCTCTAAAGTGCCCGCTATCAACCTGGGATTTAAGATCTTTGTTTGTGGCAGTGATAATGCGAATATCAATTTTTCGTTTTCTGGATTCACCCACCCGTTCTATTTCTTTTTGCTGCAGCACCCGAAGTAGTTTTACCTGTATATATGGAGTGATTTCACCTATTTCATCTAAAAAGATAGTGCCGCCGTCTGCTTCTTCAAACCGCCCGACACGATCACGGCTGGCACCGGTAAAGGCACCTTTTACATGACCAAAAAGCTCACTTTCCAGCAAAGATTCGGAAAGGGCACTGCAATTGATGGTGATTAAGGGTTTATCCCTTCGCTCTCCAATGGAATGAATTGCTCCTGCCACAAGTTCTTTGCCCGTCCCGCTTTCACCCTGGATGAGTATGGTTGCATCACTTGCTGCTGAAGCTTTAATAAATGTAAATACGTTCTGCATGACCTGACTTTTTGCAATAATACCTCCCAGACGATTTAATTCCCCAAGGCGGCGGGTGGCCTCTTCCATTTTTAGCCTGGCATTTTTAAGTTCCGTCAAATCTGTAACAGCTTCAACAATTCCGATAATTTTATTTTCTCTGTTTTTTATCACTCTGGCATTCTTTGTTACTGAGAGGACGTGTCCTTTTTTATGGCTCAGCAAACATTCCGTAGGTTCGACTTTTCCATATGTTAAAATACCACAGTCTCTTATATCAGTTGGACATTTTTTATCAAAACACTGATTAAAGTTCAGGATTTTACAGCTCTGTCCTTTTATTTCGTCAGATGAATAGCCTGCAATTTTTTCCATTGCCGGATTCCAGGCAATGATCCTTCCGTGGGTATCAAGAACAAAAATGCCATCACCAATGGATTCAAGCAATAGTTTTACAAATTCATTATTTTGTATCTCAAATTCTATATCTTTCATGGAAGTATCCTTTCTATTTGATCTCGGCGCCACTGGTGGCGCCACTTTATATAGGTGTCATCATAAGTAACGGGTTGCCTTTTTGTCAACACTTAATTTTCTAGTAAAAAAATAGTTCATAATTTATTTTTTTACCGTAATTACAAATAGTTACAAATAAAAATTGATTTTATTAAATATCCGGCACGCTTGTTGATATTATAGTTTGCAATCACACAAAAATTAAGTTATTTGAGCCAGACACTATTTAAGGAGAAAAGATGGAGAAAAGATTTAAGGTTTCTATAAAAGATTTGAGT
>NZ_JAIOSW010000434.1 GCF_021107415.1 Desulfobacula sp. | reverse complement strand
TTTTTGCGTTCAAATCAACTTTATAGGTTGTTGCATCATATCCTTCATCTTCAACCTTACTGACATATTTTTTCAATTCAAAAAAACTCATCTCTTCGGATTTTTTTGAAACCTCTTCAAGATCTTTTGGTTTAAATGTCAAAGGAATACTCTTTTTATCATATAATTTTACATCATAATCCATTGAATTCCCGGCATGAACCTGTTCAATGATATTTTCAAACACCCATCTACCCTGCTTATAATATCCTTTTTGTGCATCAATTCTGGACTCAAGACTGAATTTCTTACCTAAAGATGTCACGGTGACGCCGGCAACAGACTGTTTAGCCGGATCAAAAAAATTGATATGAACCAGTCTGTTCTCAGACTTTATCCATATATCTTTTCTTACAGAATAAATATTGTGTGTTTTTTTTATAACATTGTATTTTATAAAATTAGACTTTGCCATGGTAATCGGGATAATGGTTTCCCCAAGAAAAAACATGAGTATGGCAAGAATTGCACCCACCAGGATTGCCGGTTTTATAAGAAAATATATACTGATACCGCTGGACCTGATGGCTAAAAGTTCATTGCTCCTGTTCATCAGTCCAAAAACCATAATAGCTGCCAGTAAAATACTTGCCGGAGTCAATTGTACAAACATGAAAGGGACTTTTAAAAGAACATACCCAAGAGCACCCAGCATAGAGATATCAGAATTTAAAAATCTCTCCATCCTGGAAAGATAATCGATAAACACAAACAAAACCAGGATCAGTAATTGAATGATGGAAAAAAATTTAAAAAATTCCTTTAACCAGTATTTATGCAGACACGACATATCTTATATTTTTCTTATAAATCGATTTTTTATAGCCACGGCTGCTTTTTTTACAAATTCAGGAAGCTGAACCGGCTTTTCCTTTGCGTTCCTGATAAGAAAAAAAATACCCACTCCCCCCATGATAACATTTGGCAGCCACATACCGAGAATTGGAGGGTAGTCTCCTTTTTCCCCTGCAGACCACCCGATAGCCAGAAGGAAATAATAGAGAAGGAAAAAACAAATTCCAAAACCAAATCCTGAAGACCGCCTCAAAGAAGCTGACTGAACCCCTAATGGAAAAGCAAGAAGACCTAATGAGAGGCAGGCAAAAGGAATTGAAAACTTCTCATGAAGCTCCATTAATACTACGTTCAAAAGAGATTTATCTTTAATGCCCGAGCGGTAAAATTGTATCAGGTCCACAAAAGTTCTCTCATCCAGAGCCTTGGATATTTTTCCATTGTTTTTATTCATGCTGTTTAAATCAATATTAATATCATAATTTTCAAATTGAATGTTACTCACAGAACCTTCACTAATATCCACCTGATTAATCACCCCATTATAAAGTCTTATGGTATACACCTGCTCATCTTCAAGCCGGATTAATTTCCCTAAAGGAGCAATAGAAATACTGACCACGCCTTTTGTTCTTCTGTCTTCAATAAAGACATCTTTTAATGCTTTTGTTTTCATGTCCACGTAAGAGACATAAATCATGACATCTTCCAGTTCCGAATTAAATTGTCTTTCCTGCAAAGCAGCATCAATACTTGATCTTGCAAGCTCAATACTTTTCTTTTTAATGGACAATTTCCCCCAGGATACCCCAAAGACCGTAACCCACATGGTTAAAAGGACACCTGCAAAACAAAAAATCAACACTGGTGGTAATACTTTATAAAGAGATGCACGAGCACTTTTTAATGCGACAATCACGTTTTCCTGGGACATACGCATAAAGGTTAAAAGGATGGATATCATCACAGACATGGGAATGGTGATTTCCAAAAATCTTGGAAGCGTATAAACAACCATCAGACCAATAGATGAAATATCAGCATTATAGTTCACCACCATATTGGTGATTTCCGGTATTCGTGTCATCAGAAAAACAAATGTCAAAAAAAACAGGCTGATGGCAAAGGGGGACAGAAGTTCTTTGAAGATATATCTATTTATGATATTAAAACTTTTCATTTCCCCCGAAAAATATAAGTTAGCAGGCAAATAGTCAAGATGTGATAAAAAGATTAGGTGTTCATTACCTGGTTTTCATGATAATAAATTGCCTATGAAATGTGTGATAATAGCCAATGGTGACCTTGAATATACCAAGGACATTCATCGCGTACTCAAGGATGCCCAACTGATTATCAGTGCCGATGGCGGTGCCAGGCATTTAAGGGCATTAAATATTTTACCCCATATAATGATCGGTGATTTTGACTCAATTTCTCCTGCCGATAAACTTTTTTTTAAAGAAAAACAAGTAAGAATACTCACCTTTTCTTCACGAAAAAACCATACTGATTCTGAGCTTTGTGTATCCTGGGCTCTTGAAAATAATGCAACAGATATCACATTGTTAGGCGTCACAGGTACCCGGCTGGATCACACCCTGGCCAATATTTTTCTTTTAAAAAAACTTGCAAGGCTTCATATCCCTGCCAGAATCATAAATAAAAACAATGAAATTCATATTGTAACAGATTTTATAGAAATTAAAGGCCAACCCGGAAATTTTTTATCTATTATCCCCGTTACGGAAAAAGTAACCGGGATTACGCTTAAGGGACTTGAGTATCCCCTGGTGAATGCAACCATAGAAATGGGATCTTCTCTTGGTGTCAGTAATTCTTTTAAAGAGGCTGTGGCATCCGTTTCTATTGAAAAAGGTATTTTGATCGTCACAAAATCAATAGATTAATCCTGTTTCAATTTTGGTTTCTATTTTGATTTTTCCCCTTCTTCTTCCTGTTCAGGAGCAGGCTCCTCTATCAGAGTATGCTCTATGATGAATTCTTCCACCTTATCAATCTCAGTTGCGATAATGACATGTTCAACTGCAATCTCTTTAATAAACCCTTCCATATAAGGATTTAAAACATCAACAAGCTTTCTGATCTGCTTTTTAATTCTGTCAAAATCCTTTACATCATTAAATACAAGAGAGCTTAAAAAAATAATGCCTGCCTCACGGGCTTTGGGATGAATGGGAGGAATTTCCTGATCGGGCATGAGTTCTTTGAGCACCAGATTCATGTTTAAACATAGATACCGGTCTTTATCATTTGATCTGTTTTTATTTAAATTGACTGCAACAGGCCCCACGGATACGATGGGTGACAGATCATCATCCGAGGTCGCAGCCTTTTTAACATTTGTATGTTTCCAGACAACACTACGTCCGAATTCATCTTTCAGCTGCATTATAGTGTCGGTTAACTCAACAATATCAAAAAAGGTGGTGGCATTTTTCTCCCAGATCTCTTCAATTTCCGACTCGGAAACAGTAAAAATCATCTGGTTATTTTCAATATACCATGTCCCTTTTGCATGCCCTTTGGATTTAACAATTTTTGAGGTCACGTCAGCGATTCTAACCGAAGAATTCCATTCTCCTTTCGGATTGGTAATTAAAAGGATATAGGCCCTGTTTCTAAATTGTGTCCAATTTCCGACAGCCAGTTCATTTTGATTTTTTTCTTTTTTTCCGCAGGCAGGAATGGAAATTAAAAAAGAAACACCAATCAAAAATAAAATAAAATAAATAGCCAATCTTTTCATGATGGAATCCTGACGAATTGAGTTCTAACTATTTAAAAGAGAAGGTGTCCACACATTTTGAACACCTTCTCTTTTAAAAAAATCTAAAAATACTAATCTCCACAGGAACCGCCGGAACCACAACTTGAGCATCCGGATTGTCCCATTTCAATATTGGAGTCAAGATGGAATCCCATCCCGGTAAAATCGATTTTAATATTTTCGGCCTTTTCCATAAAATCTTTATCTACAACAAATTTCAGGCCTTTAACATCAAATGTATCGTCTGTATCTTTTGGCTCATCCAGAGCCATAGCAAGTGAAGGACCGCCTCAGCCGCCTGAATTGAGAAAAATTCTAATGGGGGTGGGTTCCTTGCCCTGGAAATAGTCTGCGATCTGCGTTTTTGCAGGATCTGTCAACTCAATCATTGTAAAACTCTCCTTATTCGTTTGTTTATTTTTTCAGGATTACTCTGCCTGAATATTTTAATTCTAATCATGCACTTTATGCATGTCAATGTCATGATATTTATTTTCCTTTAATTCTACTGGTTTATTCTTTATCCCAAGAGATGAGGATAAAAATTGTTCCATTGTATATTGCTTTAAGTTATCCGGTTATTGTAAACTATCCAGCATGAAACTGTCTGTCCCATACATACCAGATATAAAATACACAAATTTTTTGAAAAACAAAACCCTGAATTTAGAATCGATTTATTTTTCACTCCATTCAGACCCGATACTTGATTCCAGGATGAGATTCAAAAAAGCAGACCTCCACGAACTTTCAAAGGGGTTGCAGCAATTTAAGGCTGTTAAAAAATACTGCTTGCTCAATTCCCGGTTTATCAATCCCGATCTCTATCATGACACAAAATTTTTAAATCAAACCCTGGACAAACTTGAATTTCTGGTCTCTCATTCAAATATCACCGGGATTATTTTTTCGGATACTTACTTTTTGAACGCATTGTCAGCCACAAAAAGAGATGTTATTTCCTGCCTTGAGGCTGTTCCAGGCATTAATAGCATGATTGATTCTTCGCAAAAAGCATTTTCATTTTTTGATATAATAAAACAAACCGGCTTTAAATTACCGGGAAAAATTGTCCTTGACCGATCCTTAAATAGAAATATAAACCAGCTTAAAAAAACCGGCGAAAAAATTAAACAGCAATATAACCATATAAAAGTTGAACTGCTTGCCAATGAAGGCTGCATTTATCACTGTCCGTTTAAATTGACCCATGATGCCCAAATCTCATTTTCAAACTTAAGGATTACAATAGATAGGACCTTTCAGATAAACCAATCCATTGGTTGCCATGCCTATTTTTCCAAAACACCTGAAAAAGCTTTCAAATCTCCGTTTATCCGCCCTGAAGACACAAATAAGTATACGGGTATGGCAGACACGATAAAGCTTTGCGGCAGGACCCTGGGCATAAAGTTTCTTTCCAATTGCATCAGCGCCTATATTAAAAAATCCTATAACGGGAATCTTTTTAACCTCATGGATGCCACCCATTGGTTATCTGAACTCTACCACATTGAAAACAAAAGCCTTGGGCTCGATTTTTTTAACCTGTTAACAAGCTGTACAAAGGATTGCAAAAATTGTAGTATATGCAGTGATTTATTTTTAAAAACAGCAATAAAAAAACCCTTAAATATTAAAGAGTATAAGGATTATCTATGAAAATACTTGTTACCGGTGGTGCCGGGTATATCGGAAGCCATACCTGTGTTGAACTTTTGAATGAAAATTATGATGTAATTGTTCTGGATAATCTTTCCAATAGTTCTGAAGAATCTTTAACCCGGGTAAAAAGCATTACCGAAAAATCACTTGAATTCTATAAAGCAGATCTTTTGAATAAAAAACAGATTACTGCTGTTTTCTCCGATCATAAAATAGATGCGGTCATTCATTTTGCAGGATTAAAGGCAGTGGGAGAGTCTGTAATGATCCCGTTAAAATACTTTCATAACAATATTACAGGCACATTGAATCTTCTTGAGGTCATGAATGACTTTAATGTAAAAAACATAGTCTTTTCTTCTTCTGCAACCGTTTACGGAGATCCTTCATCCCTTCCCATAAAAGAAGACTTCCCATTGTCGGCAACCAATCCCTATGGCCGGACAAAATTGATGATAGAAGAGATACTACAGGACCTTTACCGTTCCGACAAGAACTGGAACATTGCCCTGTTAAGATATTTCAACCCTGTCGGAGCCCACAAAAGCGGTGAAATCGGAGAAGATCCTTTTGGCATTCCAAACAATCTTGTGCCCTATATTTCCCAGGTGGCCATAGGATTTTTACCCCGGCTCAGTGTATTTGGGGGTGACTATGATACCCCGGATGGTACAGGTGTCAGGGACTATATTCATGTGGTTGACCTGGCATTGGGCCATATTAAAACTCTGCCAAAACTTTTTACTAACCCTGGTGTGATAATTTATAATCTTGGAACGGGTTCTGGCTATTCAGTCCTTGAAATGATTAAAGGATTTGAAACGGCAAGTGGTAAAAAAATCTCTTATAAAATTGTCGACAGAAGACCCGGTGATATCGCAGCCTGCTGGGCAGAGCCTGCCAAAGCAAAAGAGGAGCTTGGCTGGGAAGCAAATAAAACACTTTTGGACATGTGCAAGGATACATGGAACTGGCAGGAAAATAACCCAAACGGATACCGGCCAAACGAATACAGAAAGACTCAATTGGAAAAATAGATATGGATGATTATCTACTCAGCCTGAAAAAAAGTATAAAAACAGAAAAAATGGATCAGGCCAAAACCCTTTTGGCACAAATCTCCTCAAGGCCGACACCAGAAAAGCATGAAGTGCTTCAAATTCTCGCTCTTGCGCCTGATAAGTCAGCCTTTGAACTTCTATCTTTTTTAACGAATAAAGAGCATAAGGACCCTGATATTTATGACCGGTTGGTCCAGCTGATTATTGATCGAGCGCATCTTAATTTTAACTTTGCTCTTATTTTATGTGAAAATGCAGACTTGCAAACCATCATCCATGCTGCACCCTTGTTGAGGCACATTCTGTCCAATGAAACCAACAAAGAACTTTTAAATAAAATCATCAGAACCGCAGGAAAAAATAAAATCGAAAGCCTGACCAGTGATATCGCAGAATTTATCTTTTATGATGACATTGGCCTAAAGACAGGAGCTGTCAAGGCCCTTATGCGGATCGGCACATCCCGTGCCTGTGAAAAACTGGAACAGGTATCAAAAACCAAAAAATGTGACCAGAATATTTTAGATACCATCCAGATTCTCAAAGCAAAAAATTTACTTGAAAACTCTCCTCCTATCGAACAAGTTGCTGTTACAGATGGATATCAACCCGAGCTTGAACAGCTTGCATCCAATGATGTTATAAAAAAGTTTGAAGCATTTATTGCTTTTTCTGAAAAAGGATCAAACGCATCTGCCTGGCTTTTAAAGTATCTGGAAACCCAGGATCATGACCAGAGACCAGATCATGATCAAAATCATGATCTGGTCATTAATATTTTACACCTGATTTCCAGAACCATCCCAAAGGAAGCTGTCAATCACATTTTTGCTATTATTAATCAAAAAAAAATTGATAACACAATCAAGTTTGCAGCATACAACGCACTTGAGGCTTTCCCAGAGCTTGAATCTGCAGCATCGGTTGTTCAGGGACTTTCGGAATCTACCGGGTTTGTTCGTCTGGCAGCCGTAAAAACCATAGATAAAAACCTGTCCGATTTTGTGTGTGCCGAGATTAAAACCAGGATAGAATCCGGCACGAAAAAAGGAGAATTACTGGCTGAGACCATCTTAGATGCCAGAGCAAAACATATTATTGGATACCTAATGATCTCAGATACATTTTCCTATATGGCCTCTAACTACCTTGATAGAACAGCACCCATTCCGGTTCTTGATACATTTATTGAAATTCTGGAGAAAAAAAACCTCAACTCAACTGCTAAAAAATATATGGATTTAAAAAAGAAACGGATGGCCCAAAAAAGAAAAACCATTATCATCATCAGTTCTTCCGAAGCAATTTTAAATACCTACAGCAAACTGATTTACTCGTGCGGATTTTCAAGCCTGACGTTTCAGCGATCCCAAGATGCCTTTGAGGCCATTGTCTCGCAAAAACCATCTGCCATTATCTGTGACCTTTTTTTAAATGACATAACCGGGATGGATCTTGCCAGGGAAGCAAGGGAACTCTATTCAAAAGATGATGTGCCCATCATCATATCCGGATTGCAAAAAAGCCTGGATAAAAACCTGCTTCAAAAAGAACTGGACAACGCCGGAGTGAATGCCATATATAGCTTTCCGGCAAAAACAAGTCAGATTAAATCCTGGATAAAATAAGGACTTATAATTTGAATAGCAGGCCTGTTGCCATAGGAGCACGCTTAAAACAATACCCGTCAATTCAAACCCTTGGGTTCAAACCCAATTTTCAGGATTATTCTGCTCAAGATCAGAAGCTGATTCTAAATGCAAAAAAAATCTATTACCCCACCGCCTTTTATGCAGACCTGTTCAATGCCATGGGAAAAGAAACATTTCCAAATTTTCATACCTATAAATTTGCCCAGGACAAGATAAAACAGACAGCCATCTTTACTATGCTTGGCATTCCTCATCCAAAGACAAAAATTTTTTATGGGAAAAAACAAAAACAGACCATCCTTAACTCTTTTGACTTCCCGTTTATTGCCAAAAAAGCCAGGGGGTCGTCTAAAGGCCATGATGTTTATCTGGTCCAGAACAAGCAAGACCTTTCAAATTATCTAAAAAATAAAGGGCCGGCCTATATCCAGAAATATCTTCCCATAGATCGGGATATGCGAATTATCATTATCGGTAAAAAAATCCGGCTTGCCTATTGGCGGATTGCATCCAAAGACAATTTTAAAACCAATCTTTCCCAGGGTGGAACCATCCGCTTTGCACCCCTGCCGCAAAAAGCCCTTGATCTTGCACTCATGACAGCTTTAAAATGCAAATGGGATGATGTGGGGATTGATATCATCGAACAGAATAACCAATTCTATGTCCTGGAAGGCAATATAAAATACGGGACAAAAGGGTTCCAAAAGTCCGGCATCAACTATAAAGGAATGCTGGCAAATCTGATCGTGGAAGGCAAAATTTAACTTCTAAAACACGCCAAACCGCGACCATGTTTCTGCCGGCAAATAGATAAAATCAACACGGCCCATAACATCTCGTAGCGGAATCGGGCCTAAATGACGGCTGTCTTCGCAGTTTCCGCGATTATCACCCAGGACAAAACAGTGACCATTTGGAACTTTCATCTTTCTAAAATTGGCACCACTGTTATTGCTTAGCATGATTTGATAATTAGTTGTTCCATTAATTTCTTCTACCACTGATCCGGTAATCTGGTCTTGGATTATGGACAATTTTGTTTTTGATATTGATCGATATGCCAAAGGTTCATCATTGATAAATAATACCTTATTCCTGATCTCAATAGTATCATTGGGGAGTGCCACTATGCGCTTGATCCAATTTTTATGTCTATCATTAGGATTTACAAAAACAACCACATCACCCCGCTGGGGTGATTGTGTATTGTAAATAAATTTATTCAACAACACATAATCACCTTTAAGAATGGAGGGAACCATGCTTGCACTCGGGATTGTGAATGCTTGAATGATATGGCTTCGAATATTGCTTGAGAGATTGGTCGGATAACTAATAGACACAACAATAAAAAGAAGATAGATATACCAGCGATTGAACTCCTTTAACACAAAAGGAGAATCCATCCTTTTGGCAATAAAAAATGCATCTATCACTGCATATATAAAAACGCCCACTAAGATTAGTACAGAGAATATGACCAGAATTAATGAAAAAGTAGATGACATGCTTTGGATTCCTGTTACAATTATGGGAGCAAATGCAAAGCTGATAAAAAATAAAATCAAGCCTTTTGTCAATTTACCACAATATACATGGCCAAGCCCTGTGGCAGCGATTGACAATACCAGCGCTACAAAAGGATTTCGTTTTGTGCCCTTTTCTTTTGTTGATGTGTTCATTTGTTTTTCCTCCATTTATGGAACAAGCAGACTTCTGGTTACTGAAAACACACGATAAAATCCCAAAGCAGAAAGTCCAATAGCTGCCGCATATCTCATATAATGATCTACAATAAACGGAATTTCCGTTAGATAATCGAAAGATACTATATTCTCACTATCCTGCTCATATTCATAGATACGGTCCATTATCTTCTGTGATGGACTATGAATAGACTCAGTTACCTGTCTTCTGTTCTGCTTCCATTCTTTGTAGATATCTTCATTGTTCATGTTTGCCTCATATATTCATTTAATAGTGATCTTAATTTTTCCTTTGCCCTTGACAGTCTTGATTTAATGGTACCAACACTCACTTCTTCGATTGCACAAACTTCTGCCAAAGAAAATCCCTGGATTTCAGCAAGAATGAATACTATTTTTTGCTTAAAAGGCAATTTATCAAGGGCATTATCTAATTGTGCAAAAATCTCTTTTTTTATAAGATCATCTGCCGGATTATTGGTAAACGAATGGCTGTCGATATCTGACATCCCGACCTCTTTTTTTTTCTTTATTTCATTAAAGCATCTGTTTCTGGCAATTTGAAAAAGCCATGTGGAAAATTTTGCCAATGCCGGATCAAAAGTTTTTAAATGCGTATAAGCGGATAAAAAAACATCCTGCGCAATATCCTCGGCAGTTTCACGGTGTTTGATGATATTCATGACCATGACAAATAAAGATCCCTGATATTTATCAATAAGCTGCTTATACAAATTGATTTCTCCTTGTTTTATCTTTTGGATAATCACGATGTCTTGCCGGTCATTCATCAGCTTGGTTTTGCTCCCTCCGGTATTTGGTATTTCCCATTATTATCTTTATATACAATTAAACCCCCAAAAGGTTCCATTTATTATTCTTCTGATTATATTATTTTTTAGGAAAATCTAAGAGCTACAACAATCCTGCATCCTGGTCATCTTTTTCCCATTCAGCAAGATATTTTTTGATCGCCGCATATTTTGACGATCCTTGTGGTTTAAAAAGCAGATATCCAATTTGCTCAATCTGAGTCTCAAGGCATTGAAAAAAAGCTGCTTCAACCTGTTTGGGATCTATCGCCTCTTCAGGCATCCGGATTCTTTCAAGCACCGTCCGGGTCAAGTGACCTTTTGGGACAAAGATATCACTAAGACATACATTCCATTCTTCAGGAAAATTGTTTATCTTCCAAGGGCTTAACTTTTCAGGCCGTAATATACTTTTATTTTCAGGGTTGAACGGGGCTTTGACAATCTTCATTTTTTGTTTATCAAACTGCATCAAGGCTTTTAGAAGCACCTGTATATCATTTGAAAAAATCCACTCTTCGGGTTCCAGCAGTACAGGCGGGAAATCGCTGCTGGTCAATGCATATTTAAACGGGCCTTTTTCTCCCCAGAATGTCTTAAACTCCTTTGAATTGTGTAATATCCCTCTTTCTATCGATTCAACACTCATTAAAGCAAGGCCTTTATTTGTGAATGGTAAGCTGTGGGAAAGGAATCTCCCAATTGTTCAGGGTGCAGGCATCCACGCACCATCTCTGGATCGCCCTGGACAAGCGTCTATACAAAGGCGCCATATCACCTTTAAAATCAGCAAGAACAAGAATATCAAGGGATGAACTGGCTGCCTGCTGGAACTCCACCCTGAGATTAAGCAGGCTTTCTTTGTATCCTTCTTTATCAACTTGCGTATTGATATATGATTCTAAGGTTTCCAGTATACTTCCTGTGGAATCTTTCTGGAGATTATAACTGATACCAAAAGGGATTTTCAGTCTGAAATTCATGGAGAGATTCAAGGGAGATTGCGCTAAAAAATCCGATGTCTGGTAGGTCTTATGAGCACCACCACGCTGGACTAGTTCAACCATCTCATGGGAAAGGCTGGTGACAACACCTCTGGTGCCATCGGCAAGGATGACCCAGTCATTGCGTTTGCAGGGAAACCAGGGCTCCTTTTTATGAAAAGGCCTGGATATTTTTCCCAGAAGGTCTTCAATGGGTAGCCGCAGCTTGACACCCAGAGACGGATTTTCAAGCTCGCTGAATACATTGATATTTTTTACAAGCCAGGGCACACCATAATAAATCATTCGTTCCCCTTCTCTGACCGAACCGATATTCAGCATAAGCCGGCTCTGATGCCAGTACTGGGGCAGGGTATTCTTAGCTGCCCAGCCAATCCCCATGACAAAAATAATGGTTAAACTGAGCAATACCCAGTCCTCCACCACATAAAAAACGAAAATGAGAACAAAGAAAACCATAGCAAAGGCAATAATCCTGAAAAAAAGACTTAATACCCTGATATGAAATGGCCTGTATTTTGAGGTATACCCCGGAATAAACCGGACCATAACCCTGGAGAACAGCCGTAAAAAAAAGAAAACTCCCAGGCAGGCTATAACCGCAATAAATAGAAACAGACCCCGTGTGCGAAAAAAATTCTTTATGGAAGTCTGGGATGTTTCAATTATGGATTCTTCCTCATTTTCAATCTCAGCCAGGCTCATGGCCACAATTTCCATTTTATTCAAAATCTGTTTTTCAATACTTTTCCATTCAGGCAAAAGCTTTTCCAGATTTTTTTTCAGTTCCAGGTCTTTTGTCTGTGAAATCAGTTGGGCAATATTTTGAGTCGCCTGCCTGGCGACAGGTGAAAGACCTTGGTAATAGGAGAGTTCATCTTTTAATTTTGCTTTGTATCTTGCCTTGATCGTGAGCCTTTTTATTTCCCTGATCCCGGGTTTAATCAACCCAACCAGTTCATCCTGCCAGTCAAATGCTTCGACCTTTTTTTCAACAAACAGACCGATATCAATACCCGTGGCAATCCGCTCAAAGTCCATGGCAGAATCGTTGAGCTGCTTATCAAGTTTTGTCAGTTCGGATTTTAATAATTTCTTTTCCGTATCAGAACTGCTTTTTGTCAGGATTTGATTTTTTTCCTTGATTCTCTGGTTCAGATTTTTTTTCAATTCAATAATGGAATAAAGCATTTTCAGGGAAGCGTCACTCCTGTCCAGAACCTGTTCCGATAGTTCCTGTTTTTGTTCTTGATTTGAAGGAGGGACTTCAATCTTTGTATCACCGGCGAGAGCAGCGTTGGACCAAGATAAAAAAAGGATAGTAAAAGCAATAAAGCCACGCATCATGAAAAGAATCTCCCCATTAAAATAGTTATTTTCTGTAACCGGAATTGTTTTCCAAACCGGCAAAACTGCTGTTAAAGAGATCATTAATACCGGTTATTATACACTGGGCAGAATCGAAGATTTAAAGAAGGCGATTCTGCCAAAATCTAACACTGGTAGTAGGCAGACTCGGAATATTCAATCCCATACTTATAGGCGGCTTTAGCATCACCATCGGACGATGAATAAGGACTTGCCCATTTGACACTGCCACTGTAACTCTTGTATTTTTCAGGACCTGTTGCATATTCATCGTAATTTTTCATCTCAAGGTAAACAAGCTGGCCGACAACAAGTTTTTCATTGGTCAACAAGGACAAGCCACCCTGGCAGTAATTTTTCATCTCTGCATAATAGTATTGATCCTGGTAATCCATCCGGTACAGATACATTGGAATATTATACTCGTATCTCTTATAGCGCCTTTTTCCTTCAGAAGGTTCCACTTGCAAATCCTTTTTCATGGGTTATTGAAATGCTGTTTGAACATGTATTTTATAAAACCATTAAATTTAATTACAAAGCATATGGCAAAAAATCAAGGAAAATTAAATTTCAGATCCTGTGATCAGATCATGCCGATGTATACGTTTAATGAAAAATTTTCAAAAAGTGAACCTTACACTTAAACGCAGCTGTTCCAACCCTGATCCCCAGCACTACTTTTGGAAGTCATGACCCTATTCCGATTTTTGCTCGTCACTGTTGATAGCAGCCTGACCCTCCTCTTGTATTTACAGGCTAAATAGTTCTACCGCTTCCCATTTATTTTCCATTCTTCCTACACCATAAAATTCAGTCGTGCTTATGCTATAATGATGACAACTATTATCACGATATCCGTTACCTTATTTTACCGGTTGATATAATGGTGGTTTATGAAAAATGATGACCATGATGGTAAAGGAACCTATATTATCGTCATGTATTTGGATAAAAGTAAAAGGATTCAAATCGGTAAACTTGGTCAGTTCAAGTTTAAAAAGGGACATTATGCGTATGTCGGTAGCGCATTTGGGCCAGGTGGACTAAAGAGCAGGATAAAACATCATATTGAACCTAAAAAATTATTCTGTGCTCAATTAAAAATATACTGGAAAAATGAAACTGTTATGCAAAAATAATTGAATCCAACCAAGACGAATTTTTTTTAACATGGATGATACTATAATTTATGCTGAGAGTGCAAAAAAATCAATTTGGTAAATGAAGAAAAATAGGTGGCAGATTTTATGCCTTTTGCACCAAAAGGCTTCCAACGGAATATCCGGCCCCAAAAGAACAGATCAGACCGATATCCCCTTTTTTCAGACCATCGTTATGCAAATGGAATGCGATGATGGAACCGGCAGAGGCGTTATTGGCATATTGATCTAGAAGAATAGGGGTTCTCTCAGGTGACGGCACCTCATCGAAAAGGAATTTGATGACCATCCTGTTCATATTGATATTGGCCTGGTGCAACCAGTACCGTATAGCAGTATTTTGTTTTTTTTTATTTAATCAGGGGAACTGTAAGCCCGCCATCCATCAAGAAGAGAACACTTGCATCCTTGCCCTTTTCTTCCAGAGCCTGGTCAATGGCCGTCTGGAGATCACTGAAAGGTTTAATAAACAGTTTTGAAATAATGTCCGGGTCCACATCAGTCACCCCCCACATTTGAGCCCAAAGTCCGATCTCAGCCATTTTCGCAGCTTTGTGATACCCTAAAACATATCCTTTTTCAATGGTGTCAAGGGCTTCCCCTGGTGTGTCACTTGAGCCTAAGAGATCGGCAAAGGCCTTGCCGCCGATACCGCAACGGCATTTTGCCACAAGGATCATGATGCCATCCTTTTTCAAGGCAAGCTTTGCATTATCAATACCTTTCTGGGCCTGGTACAGGTCAATATCCTGAGGAAATTTTACAATAGAGACGACAATATCGGCCCTTTCCCCCAAAGGTGCGGCAAATACTTCATTTGCATAATCAATGGCAGCATGAAAGGAATCATTGATATGGCCGCAGCAGGTGGCATAGACCTTGTGGTGTTTGTCCAGAACCGTCATGATGGAAAAAATTTCCTGTTTAACTGTTTTAATAGCATCAATCATATCTTCATGAACGGGATTGCCGTCAAGGGCCAGTGCCTTTGCCTCAGGAACAAGGGCAAGCTTATGGTTCTGTTCTATGGTTTTATACCCGGCAATACCCGGCAAAAATGATTTTCTTCCCCCGGTATACCCGGCAAAATAGTGGGGTTCCACAGAAGAAATAATAATGATCTTGTCTGCCTCAACACCCGCCTTATTGACATACATTTGTGTACCATTGGAGGACTTGCCCAAAAAAATCATGTCGTCTTGGGCTCTGGCATCATGAACAATGATTTTGTCCTTTATCTCCTTATAATAGGAGCCGAATATCTGAAGGTATTCTTCCCGGGTCGGCCCCCTGTGGGCACCCGTGGCAATTATAAAATTAAAATCAGTCTGTTTTAAGTCATCAAAAATAAATTCAAGAATTTTTTTAGTGGGAGTGGGTCTTGTGGCATCATTGACAATGACAAGCACTTTTTTTGCATCACTTAAAAAACCCTTAAAGCCTTTGCTGTTAATGGGATTATTGATGGCAGCTTTTATGTTTTCGTCTTCATCACCGGTTTGAACATCATTAGCTTCAAGAAAACTCAATTTAACATCATCACTGATCACGGCAGACATGGAACCATTTTTTCCATAGGAAACATCAATCTTCATAAGATTCTCCCTGCCCGTTCCAAAATAATTTTCAATAATAGCCGCTCCTGCCGGACAGACCTCAAAGCAGATACCACAAACCTGCGTAATCGCCTTTTTGGCAGAATCCCACTGGTCTTTTCATTTTATTGATTTCATAATCAACAGCTTCGCTTACCATACCGTCTGCTTCAAAGATCAGTGCCGCAACAATCTATTTAATCGGATTAGGATAAAAACTTGCTTTTTGTCAAGAAAAATATAAAACTTATTTAAACAGCAGGGCTGAGCCAAAGAATTATTGAAGTATAAAACAATAATTACGGTCCCCAAAAAACGAACAATTCTATTTAGGCCTTATGTTGCGATCACCCTGCCTTGTGCGATTTATCCCTTGATTTTAAATCCCCATTCTGTTAACCATACCATCTTAACATGGTTAACGAACAAAAAAACAATAAAGAAGAAATACTGAAAATCCTTTATCTGGCAAAGGGGGAAATGATTTCCGGTGTCAGCTTGAGTGATGACTTAAACATTTCAAGGGTAGCGGTGTGGAAGCATATCAAGGCATTAAAAGAAAGCGGATTTGATGTTGAATCCCGGCCCAAAGGATATGCTTTGTTGAACCATGATGATCTGTTGCTGCCGTTTTGTTTCAAAAAAGAGTTTCAAAACAAAATCTTTCATTTCCAGGAACTTGAATCTACTATGGATAAGGCAAAATTCCTGGCGAAAAATAATGTCTCCCATTTAAGCGTTGTGATTGCAGAAAACCAGACCACGGGCAGGGGACGGCTGAACAGAAAATGGTTCTCGTCAAAAGGCGGGTTGTGGTTCACCCTGATTTTAAAACCCAATACCCCTCCTCCCCTTTCCTATATTTATAATTTTGCAGCCTCCCTGAGTCTTTCAAAATCTTTAAAACGATTATTTGATGTAAATGTCAGTGTCAAATGGCCCAATGACCTTTTATTGAATGGTAAAAAACTGGTCGGCCTTCTTTCGGAAATGGAAACCCGGGGGGATATGGTCGAATTTATCAATATCGGTATAGGGATTAATGTGAATAACCAGCCTCAAAAATATGAACCCAAAGCCATTTCATTAAAAGACGTATTAAATAAAACCGTGTCACGCAGATTAATCCTGGAAACTTTTCTGGATGATTTTAAAAACCGGATTCAAATAATAGATTGCCAAAAGATCATTGATCTGTGGAAAGAACAAACGTCAACCATTGGCAGCCAGGTCAGGATTGAAACAATTTCTGATGCGTATGAAGGGCTTGCTGTTGATGTAGATGAGAGTGGTGCTTTAATGGTTAAAGATAAAACCGAAAAAATAAAAAAAATAATTTATGGCGATTGTTTTCACACATAAAGGGCAAAGATATAACATGAACAATTCAAAACAACTTAGAATGACCGTATATACATCTTTATTTGTCGCATTTATTGCCATTGGTGCATTTATTATCATTCCCATCGGTCCGGTTCCCATTGTCCTCCAGAACATGTTTGTTCTTTTGGCAGGAATAATTTTAGGCCCGACCTGGGGGCTTGCCTGCGTGGCTATTTATCTGTTGATCGGTCTTGCAGGGCTTCCAGTGTTTTCAGGAGGGGGGGCTGGTATCGGCAAACTATTCGGACCGACCGGCGGTTATCTTTTGGGATATCTGCCCGCTGTCTTTGTCACTGCCGTCATTTCAAAAGGATTGGGCAAAAAAATGTCTTCGGACATTATTGCCATGCTGATCGGGTCTTTGATTGTGTATGCAGCAGGCGTGCCCTGGCTCAAGGTTGTGACATCCATGAGCTATGAAAAAGCGCTTGCCGTCGGCATGTATCCTTTCCTGATCGGGGATGCGCTTAAAATTATTGCTGCGGCATTTATTGCAAAAACCTTAAGACCTGTCATCAAATTGTAATCCTGACCGTTAAATCAACCATTATGCCAAAAAATATTATCGACATACAAGCCATCTGCTATACCTTTGCCGATGGCTACGTTGGAATTAAAAATATATCCGTATCCATATCTAAAGGAGAATTTATTATTCTTGCCGGAAAGAACGGATCGGGGAAAACAACCTTTTTAAGGCATTTGAACGGCCTTTTGCTGCCGGATTCGGGAAAAATTTTTGTAAATGGATATGATGTTTCAAAACATCTGGTTCAAACAAGAAAAACCGTGGGCATGGTATTCCAGGATGCAGATACGCAGATCGTAGGCGACACCGTGTTTGATGAAGTGGCCTTTGGCCTTGAAAACTTAAATGTTAAACGAACCCAAATCAATGAAAAGGTCACTCAGGTTCTTGAAGATTTAAACCTTTTTCATTTAAAAGAACGAAATCCTTCCACCCTTTCCGGGGGAGAAAAACGAAAGCTTGCCATTGCCGGAATCCTGGTGATGAATCCTGAAATAATTGTATTTGATGAGCCCTTTTCCAACCTGGATTATCCCGGAACCATCCAGGTTTTATCCACAATCATTGATCTGAACCGATCCGGCCATACCATCATTATTGCCACCCACGATGTTGAGACTGTCATTTGTGAGGCGACAAGAATCATTATTATGGAAGACAGACAGATTAAAAAAGATGGGAACCCCCTTGATATGATCAAACATCTGGAGTCCCATGGTGTCAGGGAACCCTGCTCTTCAAAATTCGGACTGGGAATCAAACCCTATGGCTAATCTGACACCCTTCACATACAGGCAAGGGCAATCCATACTGCATCTGCTGGATGTGAGATGTAAATTTTTCATGATTTGTCTTGTCAGCATGTCCATGTTATCCGCACATCTTTTTGCTTGTTTTTTTTACTTTTTGATTTTGCTTTTTTTCTTTAAAAAATCAGATCTTAACTTCATAGCAACTTTAAACAGCATTAAATATTTCATATTATTGCTATTTTTTGTTTTCATTGCCCGGGCACTTACTGTGAAAGGTGATATCGTTTTTTCATTTTATGGCATGTCCATCAGTGAACAAGGATTGAGCGAGGGGTTTGTGGTTGCATTTAAATTCTTTTTAGTGATGTTGACAGGCCTGCTCTTTTCTTCCACCACCAAACCGTCTTCTGTTAAAAGTGCGGTTCAGTGGTTTTTAAAACCAATCCCTTTTGTTCCCGAAAAACGGGTGGCTGTCATGATCAGCCTGGCACTTGGTTTTATGCCGATCATTGCCAACCAGGCCAAGGAGATATCAGATGCCCGGAAAGCACGATGTGGCGATCTTCAAAGAAATCCTGTAAAAAAAATTATCCGTCTAGTTTTACCTCTGTTAAGAAAAACATTCCTGTCTGCTGACAGCCTTGTTCTTGCAATGGAATCAAGATGTTATAGTGATGACAGGACAGATCCTGAATTTACGCCCTCGGGAAAGGAAATATACTTTCTTACCGGCAGCCTTGTCCTGTCTTTAAGTCTTGTCTGCTTATAGAATTAAAGATTATTTTTAGGTCATCTTTAATATTTCCCATTGATCATCACAATTTTTTAATGTAATATTCAGATCATAATATATGTTCATTACTATTTTGAATGGAACAAAATTGATAATACAATATATGGGAAGGCGGCCATTATGTCAAAAATAGATGATCAATTTCCAGGATCAACCATGTTTGATCTAAGGGGAAAACAATCTGTCAGGGCAACATTCAAACTTTCCCAGAAAGCCATTGATTCCATTGGACTTGTCGCCATTCACATGGGAATAAAGCAAAAATCCCTCTTTGATCATATTATAGAAGATATAGATGCTTTGGACAGGCTTGCAAAAACCATTCGAATCAGGCAATTTAAAAAAATCCCAAGGAAACAGAAAACCTTTGTATTAAGCCGTAAAACCATAGATGCCCTTGAAGCCATTTCCCTGGCTTATGGGACCCCCTGGGATGCCCTTGTTGAATATTCAGTCAAAAAACTTGAATCTATTATCAGTGCTGAAAAAGCAAGGCATGAAGAACGAAAGATCATGTTGAAAGGCATTGTTGATCATTTCACCCGGGGAAAAATACTTTACAAAAAAGCCATCG
>NZ_JAIOSW010000137.1 GCF_021107415.1 Desulfobacula sp. | reverse complement strand
CCCCCGCTACCAAAGAAATTAAGGGGTTCAGCATTCGGTGCTGCCCCTTTTTGTGATTTTGGATTGTTGCTTCCATTTAAGAGATTTCAATAAATCATTGAATAAATATCCTGTATGATGATATTCAGTAGAATATCAATGAAAAAAAGAGGGACATATGGTCATCATTACTACCCATAAAGGATCGGATTTTGATGCATTGGCATCCCTGGTAGCAGCAAGCGTGCTTTACCCTGGTGCCAAACCGGTTTTACCAACATCAATTAATGCAAATCTAAAAGCTTTTTTATCCATTCATAAAGATTTGTTTGATCTCTACTCTCCTAAAGATATTATTTTAGAGCATGTAACAACTCTTGTTGTTGTAGATACACATTCCTGGAGTCGACTGGAAGGCATGGAGGCGTTGAAAGACAGGCAGGATCTTGAGATTATCGTGTGGGACCATCATTCTGAAGGCGATATTGAAACCGATCAGAAAACCATCAGTGAAACAGGGGCCACTGTTACCATGCTGGTAAAAGAGATTGAAAAACAAAGAAAGCTGATTACCCCGATTCAGGCCACGCTTTTTTTAATGGGGATCTATGAAGATACGGGAAATCTCACATTTCCGTCAACTCTGTCAGAGGATGCATATGCCGCAGGGTTTCTTCTTGACAGGAAAGCAGACCTGCACATTCTTTCCACCTTTTTACGCCAGGCCTATGGGAAAAAGCAGAAAGATATCCTTTTTCAGATGATACAGAAAGCTGAAAGAAGGGACATCGGCGGGTTCACCATCAGTATTGCCAGGATGGAGATAGAAGGGCGAATCCAGAATCTTGCCATGGTCCTTCAGATGTACCGGGAAATTGTCAATGTGGATGCTGCATTTGGAATTTTTAAAGATGTTGAACGTAACAAATGCATGGTTATCGGTAGAAGTAATATAGAGGAAATCAATATTGGCATTTTAATGCGGAGCGTAGGGGGTGGTGGGCACCCGGGAGCGGGATCAGCGCTGTTAAAAGGGGTAAACCCTGATACAATTGAAGAAATACTTGTTGAACTCATTTCCGGAAATCAGCACTCTTCAGTCATGCTGTCGGATATCATGTCCTATCCTGTAGTTACGGTTGGTGCGGATACAAAGATTGAAGAAGTGGCCATGATTTTAAGAGATCTGGGCTGTAGTGGTATGCCGGTTGTAGATAAAGATGAGCATATCGTAGGGGTGATCTCCCGGAGGGATTTTAAGAAGGTCAGACAATCAAAACATATGCAGTCTCCTGTAAAAGCATTCATGAACAGGAATGTTGTGACCATAGACCATGACAAAAGTGCCATAGAAGCAGCCAGATTGATGATAAGACATGATATCGGACGTATCCCTGTCATGAGGGAGGATAAAATTATCGGGATCATTACCCGATCAGATGCAATGATGTATTTTTATGATCTGTTACCTGATTAACAGTATTTGTTATAAGTTGAGTTTTCTTTTTGCTTTAACAGCAAGCTTTTCCCTGAATATTTTTGAGTTGTGCCGGATGTCTACCGGGAATGCCTTTTCAATAAAAATATGTTGAATACTCGCCGTTAGCTGGTTTGATTTTGCAAGATCTAAAAGCTCTTTGATAAATGCTTTTTTATTGCTTATTTTTGCACAGGGTTCAATAAACACGACCGGGGTCTGCATGTTTTTCGGGCCAGCCCCTGCAAGGGCGCTTCTAAATACCTTTTCATGATTGTTGAAGATGGCTTCAACAGGGATTGTGAAAAGGGTTTCATCACGGGTGATGACCCGATGGCTTTTTCTTCCGCAAAACCATAGTCGCCCCTTTGAATCCTTCCATCCAAGGTCACCCATTCTATGCCAGATTTTGCCGTCCGGATCAGGGATTTTAGCCAGCAGGTCTGCTTCACGGTTGTTAAAATAGTGCTCTGTCACAAGGTCTGCTTTTACGGTTATTTCTCCCACCTGTTTTTCAGGCACTTTGAGTTTATCATGAAGCTGGGTAATGGGATCATCACTGATTTTGATCAGTTCAACCCGGGTGTCGCTGATGGGTCGGCCGATACACATGCCAAATCCCTGCTCGGAAAGCTTTCTGGTTTCTGCCAGGATTTCATTGGACCCGATGGATATGATTGGGACTGCCTCTGTTGCACCATAGGGGGTATGAATTTGGGCATTGCCTGTCAGCATGAAGGAAAACTGTTCAATGTTAGCCGGTGTCACAGGCGCGCCTGCAGATATCACACGTCTTAAAGAGGGCAGTTTGATATTGTTCTCCTTACCGAATTTACCCACCCGGTTTAAGAGAGCCGGGGAGGCAAACATATTGGTGACACCGTGGTTTTCAATGGCTTCAATTATTTTTTTGGGGTCCACCAGAGCCGGCTTGGTCGGGTCCATATCAGGAATAACGGCTGTCATACCAAGGATCGGATCAAAAAGGGCAAACAAAGGAAAAGTTGGCAAATCAATCTCATCCGGTTCAATTTGAAAATGCTCCTGGATCTGTTTAATCTGGGCATCAAAGTTACCATGGGTATAGACTACGCCCTTGGCAGGGCCAGTGGATCCTGTGGTAAATACAATGGCTGCGGTTTCATCACGGGCGGTCCGGGCAGTTGGATAAGGATCATCTGTCTGTGTCATGAGTTGATCAAGGGTATATCCTCCCCAGAACCATCGTTTGCCAACGGTAACCCAGTGTTTTACCGATTTAAAAAAGCCGGGTTTGAGTTTTCGTAAAAGATGAGCCTTTTCAATACCGATAAAGGCTTTGGGCCTGCCTTGTTCCAGGCATTGAAGCATCCGGTCAATCCCCATTCCCGGATCAACAACAACCGGTACGGCACCCACCTTGAACATGGCAAATATGGTGATAAAAAATTCCATACCGGGTGTCACCATTAAAATGGTTCGGGTCCCCCTGATAATGCCGATTCTTTCAAGGCCAAAGGCAAGAGCATCAGATTCCCTTTCAAGCTGGATAAATGTCATCTGGCTGTATAGAACTCTGCCGTTCTTGTCTCTTCCGGCAGGATAGACAACTGCTCTTTTGTGGGGATATTTTTCTTGTATTTTTTTCAGACCAAGTGAGATATTTGTATAGGCTGTCATAAGAATTTCTTTTTTAGTTTGTCAATATTTCCTTTAATGAATCCTTTGGGAATCGCTTTATTTGATTTTAATTTTTGGGTCAGTTCCCTTGCGGGTGCCAAGGCACTTTGGGCAAGCTCCGTCAGTTCTTTGCTTTTGGCTTCAATTTGAGTAAGCCCCTGCTCTTTATTTACGCGAAATAGAACATAGGTTGTTTTAACGGATTTTTCAATTTTTAAAAAGGCTTTTTGCAGTGTATTTTTTGCTTTTCCCCAAGTCTTTTTTTCCTTGTCTGCAATTTTTTTCTGATCCGGATATTTTTGGGCAATGGCATCTATCCTTGCAATCTCCTTATCAAATAAAGTCATTTCTGAGTTAAAGAGGATCAGTGCGACATAAAGATCAGGAAAATAATCAAAGCTGAACCGAAGCATCTCTTCGGGAAGATTAATATGTTTTAATTCTAGTTTTTTATAAGTTGCGTTTTGGGGGTTGGAGTCCTTTGGGGTAAAATACAGGGTATACACGATATATGAAGATGCGCCAACGGCAATAAGAATTAGCAAAGCAATAAATATCAGTTTTTTTGAAGGCAGCTTTTTTTTCTTTTTCTCAGGCTCATCCTGAGTATCAGGTGCGTCCTTACTTTCTTTTTTTTCTTCAGGCAGATCTTTTTCGGACGCTTTTGCTTCCTCTTTATCTTTTTTTTTCTTTTTTCCGAATCCAAGCATGATTGTTTTTTACCCTAAGCCTGCATTAAATGTCAAAACAAAGAATGATTTTATCTTTGCCCCATTTGTTTGCTTCATTTGTTTAAGAAGGCTTCGATCAGATGGGCAGTTTCTTTTGGCTTGTCTTCAAACAGGTAATGGCCTGCATCATGAAAAACATGGGTGACGGCTTGTGGAAACCTGCGTCTGAATTCATTTAAAAATGCCAGGTCAAAAACAAAATCTTTTGCCCCCCATAAAAACATTAATGAGGATTCATCAAGGTCTTTAAGGTGCTGATCCACATGATCGACGATTGCATAACTTTTATCTTTTTCACTTATCGGTATGTCCTGGACAAATTTTAAGGTTGCAATCCTGTTTTTCCAGGAATTATAAGGTTTAACAAGGCCTTTTTTGACGTTTGGGTGTAATTTTTTTTTGCTGCAAAGATAGAGGGCAGCTTTAGCAAACACGTTAAGTCCAAGTACGGCAGGGACTGCAAAGATTCTGATATATTTGATGATCCATAACAGGAAGGGGAATTGCTTTTCTTTTGGCAGGAAAAATCCCGAGGTATTGGTAATAATGATTTTGTCAATCCTGTCAATGTGATCCACTGCCCAGGCAAGACCGATCATGCCGCCCCAGTCATGGAGAATCAGGCTGATTTTTTCATTGATGTTCAAATGATTAATCAGGGTATCAAGGTCTTTTACCCGGGATTCAAGGGTGTAATTATATGCTTTTGTATTTGGCTTGTCTGAAAACCCGCATCCGATATGATCCAAGGCTATGGCACGAAAACCCTGTGACAGGATTTGGATCAGGTGCCTGTAATAAAACGACCAGGTGGGGTTGCCGTGAACCATGATAACGGGGATGCCTCTGCCTTTGTCAATATAGTGAAGATCATGTCCATTGATATTCATGAAGTTGGACTCAAAAGGATAGATATCTTCAAAGTCTTTTGTGGAGGTCAGTTTGTCATTAATAATTTTTTCTACCATTCAACACCTAAAATATAGCAGTTAAGCCCTGATCCGACACCGATAAAGGCCACAAAATCTTCCGGCTGTAAAAAACCTCTCTCATCTGCTATGGCTGCAGTGATGGGAAGTGAAACCGTTCCTATATTGCCTAAAAACGGATAGGTGCAAAAATCTTTTTTTATATTTTCATTCAAGGCTTTGTAAAATCTCTGGTGATGCGCTGCCCCGACTTGATGTCCGATAAATTTATCCGGTTTATCAAGGGGGAGATCAAATTCTTTTTTAAATTCTTCAAATGTTTTTTTGGCAAGGACAAGGCCATTTTCGAGAACGTCCTGGGCCTTGGTTCTCATGATGACTTTTGAATCTGTGGGCATTCCATTTTGTTCAAATCCCCAATTGCACAGGGCGTGATACTCAATGGCATTTTTTACCACTCCACCTTTAAGGGCATGTTTTCGGTTGTCCGGGTTGCCCCCGATACCGTCGATACCACCAATACCACCAATACCACCAATACCACCAATACCAAAGGTACCGTTGGTTAACAGCACGGCAGCCGCTCCTGACCCACCTGTCATTGTGGCAATGGCATCTTTATAGAAATCAATGTTTTTATAGGTGTTGATTTCATTGATGGTTGAATCAACAATTTGTCGTGCGGTTTCACAGGAGACCACAAGCCCTGCTTTAATATTGCCAAGCTCTATTTCATTGGCCACATGGACAATGCCTGTGACCATCCCGAGACAGGCACTTTTAACATCGTAAATATGGGCATTGCCTCCAATATTCAAACGGTCGGCAACAGAACAGGATGTGGCCGGTTCAAATCCATCCTGGCCCACCCCGCAATAAACAAGG
>NZ_JAIOSW010000427.1 GCF_021107415.1 Desulfobacula sp. | reverse complement strand
TTTTTTGAGTGGTTTCTTCACCCCTGGTAAAGCCATCAATTCGCATATTTTCACACATCAACGCTCCCCGTGTGAAATGGGCAAGACCCTGATAAAAGTCTGTGTTTGCAGAGACAGTCATTTGATCACAAAAGGAATTTGTCCATTTAAGATATACATTTTTAAAAAATTTTATGTACATATCTGTTTCTTGTTTTTCAAGAAGATACCTTAAAAATTCCATTTCAACTGCAATATGATCATCAAGATCCTTAAAATCAGGGTTTTTGTAAACTCCTGATTTTTGAAAATACTCTCTGATGGTTAAAACCGGTTTCTGCATAAGTACAGGTTTCTTTCCTATGTGAGCAGATTCATATGGGAATACGGGATTGGGCCCTGCATTGAGAAAGATATCTGCATAATCATAGCTCAATTCTTTATACAGTTTTTTCGGATCTGTTTTTCTCAGGCAGGAAGCCATAGCCTCTGCTCCACTGGTGAGATCCATGAACCCACACCCTTTTACAGATTCAAGCAAGCCTTTAAGAAATTGTTCGTCCTGCATGCTTTTAATTAATTTCAGAGGTATCTCATCGCGATACAGGGTGGAAAGAAATTGATATCTTTTTGCCCTTGATTCCATATAAATCTTATCCATAATCTATTGCCTCCTTAGCAAATATTATTCTGATATATTGAACAACCCAATATCTATATAGCCATAACCATGCCAACGGGCTTGTTACAAACCACAACTTATTATATTAAAAATACAACTACCCGGAATTAAATAAAATCCCATCACTTTAAATTATATAAAATAATAGAAACAGCCTTTGAGCTGAAAACCGAAACAAATCTGACATCAAATTTAATAAAATATGATTATTCGAGAAAAGCCTTGAAACACAAGGATATTGACTTATCACAGCAAAGGATTGCCATAAAAATAATGCGCAATAAAAATATTGCGCTGCATTTTTTTTATTGCGCCAATAAATACAAAATCATGTTTGAATTCTTTTGTTTTCAATGCTACTCTTAAAATATCTTTAAGAGATAGGTGTAAACTAATGAGCCATAACTAATTATAAATCATGCTGATTAAAAATTTATTCAGATACTGGACATACCAGGTATTTTCTCCGGGAACCATTTTAAGGGAAAAATACGAATCCTTTAAGGTCTTGCTGGAATATGACAAGGCAGCCCACGAGTTTATGGCAAGTCTGGAGGATATTTATTATACCCAAAAAAAATATGATTTTCAGGCTGTTGTAAAAACCTATGGACACTTTGCTGATTCAGTTTTACGAATGATTGAAGAACTTTTAAAAATGTGCCCGTCAAGCTATTGGAGCCTGAAAGACTATTTCAAAAAATTTGATTTTTATATCCGGTTTATGCTTGCCCCATCGGAGTTTAATTTTTCACCACCATTTACCATCGAGTTTGATAAAATCTCATCATTCAACGAAGCGGTTGCAGGGAAAAAGGCATTCGCTCTATCCTGTCTTAATAACGATCTCCACCTGCCTGCACCCAAAGGATTTGTTATCACAACCAATGCCTTTCATTATTTTTTAGAATATAACGAATTACGGGAGCCTATAAATGAAAAATTAGCTGATCTTGATGTCAGCGACACCTCCTCTTTGCAACAGACCGCTCTTGATATTGAGAAGCTCATATTAAATGCTATTGTACCCGAAGATATTGATATCGCGGTAACTAATGCCGTTAATTCCCTTGGGCAGGACAATGAAATCAATTTCAGGGCTGCACTTCGAAGCAGTGCTGTTAAAGAGGATGGAAAAGCTTCCTTTGCCGGTCAATATAAAACCCTGTTAAATGTAGACAAAAAGCAAATATTAAATGAATATAAACAAATCATTGCCGGTAAATATTCTGCCCAGGCACTCTTTTACAGGATCAGTCACGGGATTTTGGATGATGAAACCCCCATGGCAGTCCTGGTACTTGAAATGATTAATTCAAAAGCATCCGGCGTGATATATACCCGGGATATTGAAGAACCTTTTTCAGGAAATTTATTGATCCATTCGGTCTGGGGCCAGGGGGGGCTGCTCGTGGAAGGGGAAGTATCACCGGATGTGATCAGGGTATCAAAAAAAGATCCTGTTAAAATAGTCAGCACAAAAATCGCAGCCAAATTAAAACAAATGGTTTTAGAACCAAAAATTCAGACCCGGACCATTGATACGGATCAAATAAAAAAAAATCTGCTTTCCCTTGATGAGCCCTCTATTTTAACCCTTGCCAGATGGGGTGTTTCCCTTGAAACCCATTTTAATGAGCCCCAGGATATTGAATGGTGCCAGGATCAATCCGGCAAACTTTTTATTCTCCAGTCCAGGCCATTGAATATCCATCCGGGTGCGACTTCGAATAACACAAAACAGAGCCAAACTCCCGAGAATAAAATTGTTAATAAGATTATTTGTCCCAAAGGAGAAAGTGTCTGTTCCGGAACCGGTTCAGGCCCTGTCTACAGGCTTAAACACGTATCACAGATAAATCATATTCCCGATGGATCAGTGCTTGTTGTCAGACATGCATTGCCTCAATTCGTTATAGCAATAAACAAAATGACTGCCATTATTATCCACACGGGAAGCCGTGCCAGCCACTTTTCATCTATTGCCAGGGAATATGGGGTTCCGGCCATTGTAAATGTTGGCAAAGAATTCGATGATCTTGTCCAGGGAAGCCGGGTGACCGTGGATGCAGACAAATGCATTGTATACAAGGGAACAGTAAAACCTTTATTGGAAAGAACTGCACCAAAAGAGGATTTTTTTAAAAACAGCTCTTTTATGACAAAACTGCAATATGTGATTAATTTTTGCGCTAAATTAAAACTGACTGATCCTGAATCCGACTCTTTTACCCCGGAAGGATGCAGATCTCTTCATGATATTATCCGGTTTACCCATGAAACAGCTTTAAAAGAAATGTTTTTAATCGGAAATAGAAAAGGCGGCAGGAAAAAAGGGGCAAAAAAACTCATCTCCAATATCCCCATGCTCTTTTATATCCTTGATGTGGGCCAGGGAATCAAAGAAGACCCCAAAAAAAATAATCAAAAGAATGAAAAATTTTTAAAATCTGAAGATGTTGCCAGCATTCCCATGAAAGCTGTTTTAAAAGGGCTTTCAAACCAAGGGATTTGCTGGTCTGAAACCAGTCATTTTGATTGGGAGGAATATGACAGAATTGTCATGGCCGGGGGCATCATCAGTGCAGATTCCTCAATGTTTGGAAGCTATGCAGTTATGTCAAAAGAGTATTTAAATGTAAACTTCAGGTTTGGATATCATTTTGTCATCCTGGATACTATCTGCTCTTCTAAAAAAGAGGATAATTATATTCTTTTCAGGTTTTCCGGCGGTGGCGGCAGCCCTGCCGGACGGTCTCTCCGGGCCAATTTTATTAAAGGAATTTTAACACGACTCGGATTTATGGTCCAGATCAAATCAGACCTTATTGATGCCGAATTCAAACACGGTTCATTAAAAACAATGGAAAAAACTCTCGATATAACAGGACGGCTTTTGGGAGCGACTAAACTCATGGATATGTACCTTAAAGAAAACCTTAATATGGAATTAATGATTGATGACTTTATGAACGGTCGCTATGATTTCAGAACAGCTGTTGATAACGGTTTAAAAGGAGCTTAAAATGTCCCAATACCCCATCACATGGATCACAGACAGTCTTGCGGTCGGATATGCCCCCATGTCATATGCTGAACTTGAGACCATAAAAGCTAAGGGGATTGATGCCATTGTAAATCTTTGTGCTGAATTTTCCGACCTCCATGATATTGAAAAATCTTCCGGATTCGAGGTCTGCTATCTTCCCATATGGGATGAGGATATTCCCAAAATGAAAGATATGGAAAAGGCCCTGGCCTGGCTTGATGAGGCTATTTATCTTGGGAAAAAAGTGCTGGTCCATTGCCGGCACGGGATTGGAAGAACCGGAACCTTTATCACCTCCTATATGATTCGAAGAGGTCTGGGTCTCAAAGCGGCTTCAAAAAAATTAAAATCCTCAAGCGCGAATCCCTCCAATTACGGTCAGTGGAAACTATTAAAAAAATATGGCAAAAAATCAGGTGTTCTGACAATCCGTGAACCCTCCCTGGAAATTAAAAACAGGGTGGATTTAAGTCATTTTTTTTCTGATTATGAATCTTTGATCAAAAATATTGATAAAGAAGTTCAAAATCAATCAAAAAAAGACCCTATCCAATGCGGCAGGAAAGAGCACAAATGTTGTTCTGAATCTTTTGACCTTCAATTGATAGAAGTCATTTATCTGCACTCTAAAATGAACAGGCACTTTACATCAGATCAAAGAGAAGTGCTGATAAAAAGAGCTGTTAAGACCTATAAAAAAGAAAACATGTTATGCCCGTTCAATGATGGTTCAGGTTGCCAGATTTACGAGTTAAGACCGGCAAGATGCAGAATTTACAATACACTTGAGTTTTCAGCAGATAATCATGAGATCAAAGATATGCTGTTTGAACTTTCCCAAACCGTATTCTTAGCCTTTTCAGGACAATTTTTACCCAATACTGATTTTACATTTTCCGTGGCTGATACAATTTCAGGAAAATTTGTTCAAAAATATTTCCATTATATGGTTGATGTTGAAAAAATATAGACTTTTACTTCTCTATTCTAAATTTTAGTCCTTTTCCGGGTGTGAAAAATTCCCGGTTTCCAGGAACGAGATCACCTGGTCTATCACCTCCTGGGAATTCATGATAAAGGTATGAGAATGGGGCAGAACGATAAAATCTTTCATTCCTTTTACCCTGGCACTTTCCACAGATACCTTGCCGTCATCCGGTCCGGGTATCAAAAGAGAGGTGAACGGATTAAAAGAGACATCACCTGTAATGACCCCGAGTTCAAACTCAACCGGACCCAGCTTATTGGGGATACTGTCAGGGGTGGTTCCAATTTCCTGGCCGCTTGGACCCATTACAAATTGAAACAATTCCCAGTCTTTTAAAAAATCAGCAACCTGACTTCCCTTGTTCGGTGGGGAAAGCATGACCACCCGCCCCATATTTGGATATTGTTTTACCTTGAGATGAAGCCTTAGAATGATGCCGCCCAGAGAATGGGTCACAAAATGTATTTTTTCCGATTCAACACAGCAGTCATTAATGATTGTGTTCAGCCAGTCAGCGTGTTCTTTTATCGACCTATCAGTAGATGAATAGCTCTCAGACACCACTGTATATCCTATATTTTCCAATTGTGTTTTAAGAAAATACATGGAAGCACAAGTTCTGCCAAGCCCATGTAAAAGAACAATAGTTTCCTGCTTTTTTGCAGAAACCGCCGGAGCTGTTAAAAACAAAAAAAACAACAGGCAGACAATGCTTGTTTTATAAAATCCTTGCAGTCTGACTCTCCTGGTTTGATGATCCGTGGATACAATCGGCTTTCCAGATCTTATGCGTTTTTAAGGACCTGGGCCACCTTGTCTTCCAGTTCATCCTTATCAATGGGTTTCACACAGTATTCATTGGCTCCCAGCTTTAAACACTCCCTGGCAGTCTCAATGGTGGGATAGCCTGTCAGCATGATCACTCGAATTGACGGTGACCTTTTTTTCAATTCTTCCAGCACCTCAACGCCGCTCATCTTTTTTAATTTGATATCCAGAATCGCCAGATCAACCTCATTGGATTCCACAAAACTGATGGCATCTTCTTCTTCCGTAAAAGGGAAAACCCTATGCCCTTTCCTCTCAAGAATCCGTTTCACCAGGTTGGCTGCATCCAGTACATCATCCAGTGCGAGAATGTTCCCCATTTATTTCTCCCTTTTTCGTTTGAACACTATTTAAGCCGGAGGGCAGCACAATTATAAATTGTGTCCCCAGTTCTTCTTTCTTTCCTGATAACCCAGGAGAAAAGACTTTAATAGTTCCATTATGCTCTTTTATAATACCAAATGTGACCGATAACCCGAGTCCGGTACCCTTATCCGGCCCCTTGGTGGTGTAAAACGGTTCAAATATCTTGCTTATATCCTCTTTCGGAATCCCATGGCCCGTATCTGATATGGATATTTTTATCTCATTTTGAGTCTTCCCGATTCCGGAGTTGACACAGATGCTGCCATTTTCTTTAATGGCATCAAATGCATTATTCAAAAGATTGATAAATACCTGTTTGAGTTTTTCCTTATCCCCTTTCATCAATAAAGGGTTTCTATTATATTCATGTTTAACAATAACATGATTCAGGCTGAATGTATGCTCAACCACACCAAGGACTTCTTCAATGGCTTCATTAATATTAAACTCAGTGATATTGCTTTTACCGGAACGTGAAAAATTTAAAAGATCCTTAACAATCTTGGAACAATTTTTCGTCTGCTTAACAATGGTTTCCATATCTTTATAAATCTGCCCGTCCTTTTCAACATCTTCCAGTAAAAGCTGGGCATATCCAAGGATAATACCCAGGGGTGTGTTGATCTCATGGGCGACTCCGGCAGCCAGGCGCCCGACAGATTCCATTTTCTGGGCATGGGTAAGCTGCTCCTGAACAGCTTTAACCTGGGTAATATCCCTGCCGCTGCATACAAGACTCTTGACCTGATCTTTTGTTTCCGAAACAGGAATTTTGACCACATGCAGCCACGTTATCCCTTTTGACCCTGTTACTTTATTTTCTTTAATAAGAGGGGTTCCCATTTCAAGGACCTCTTTATCTTCCCGATCATAAAGAAGTGCCTGATTTTTTAAAAACAGATCATCATTTTTTCTGTCAACAATATCATTCTTGTCCTTGTTCAACATTTCACAAAAGGCTCTGTTAACCGAGACATACCTGCCTTCATGATCCTGGAGAGAAATAAAATCCGGTATGGCATCCAAAATCATCTGAAGCAGGGCTTTTTGTTCATTTAAAATACTTTCGGCATTTCTCAAATCAGACAGGTTGCCTTTTAAAGACAGGATCATGGCATCAAAACTTTCTGCCAGGCTTTGAATTTCATCTCCTGAACATTGTTTGTAAACAGAACATTGCTGACAGGAGTCCATTTTCTTGGCATATTCGCCTTCAACACAGGTTGGACAAAGAGTTCCGGCCAAGTACCAGCACCGGTGATGATAGTTTTTATATGCCGGGCATTTGTTTTGATGACACTGCATAATATCCCAGCAGTTTTTTTTCAATGTCGGTGCAGTTCTGACATCAAGGTTTCCCCTTAATGCATGCTCTGAGGATTCATGAAGCTTTTGTATGCTTTTTGTCACAGGATTGAGCAGCAGGGTTCCCACGACACCTGCAATGAGTATTGCCAAAATTATAGTGACCACCGCAGAAATGATAATTTTATTGACTGCTTTTTGAGCCCGTGTTCGAAAAAGACCCAATCGAAGGGTTCCCAATCGACTATTATTAATTAAAACAGGGACTGCATAATCATAAATTAATTGCCCCCCGGCATCCAGGAGCTGTATGGATTCTTTCTGGTTGTCCAAAACAGTGTTTGCCGTCTTGAGGGCTACTGGAAACCCATGTTTAAACGTATGAATCAAAGGGTTGCCTTTCCCATCCAGGACAAAAGTATAAAAGATATCATCGCCCAATTGCACGGTTTCATCCACCAGGACTTTCATTCTTAAAAAATCCATGGCCAGTATGGGTTCCACCATGCGGGCAGAAAGGCTTATTCCTATTGAAGTCCCCCGATTTTTTATTTCTTCCAGTATGGATTTTTTCATGGTGTTACTGAGCCAGAAGGAAATAACAAGGCCCTGGATCAGGAGCAAAGAAAAAAAACTTAAAATTATTTTACCACGAAATCCCAACTTCATTTATTTAGTCATTCCCCTATTCCTCAAGGCTCATGCCCACGCTAGCAGCCAATTGCCGCACAGAATCAAAATCTGAATCACTAGCAGCTATTACCTTAATAAAATTAGCAGCTTCTAATATTTCACGATGATTCTTAATATTAAAATCAAGTTTTTCAAAAGCCTGTTTTAATTTTTCCACGATTTTTTTATCCAGGTTTTCCCTGGCAGAATACACCCACCCCGGATAGGCAACAGTCATTGAAACGATCCTTATTTTATTGAGATCAATTTTACCGGATACCACATCCAATGTACCTTCCCTGATGGTTCCAATATCATATTTACCGGCATAAACGGAAAGGACAACCTTTTCCTGTTTTCCTCCGGGACCTGGTGCAAAGGCAATTTCCTTAAAATCCTTTTTTGTAATGCCGTGGTCAATGAAATGCCCCAATGGGAATAGATATCCACCCGCTGATGCTGAATCCACGGCAATCCATCTTTTGTTACGACAATCGGATATGGTTTGGATGGATGCATTATCCGCCCTACAGATAATTTGCCCCCTGAACTTATCTTTACCGCTCATTTCCACAATTCTTGCAAAGGCTTTTGCCCCATATCGATGGGCAATTTTTATATAAATACAAGGGTTGGAATATGAAATATCAATTTTTTTTGTCCCACCATCTTCATATGCTGGTCAAATGTATCTGGAAATATCTGCTTGATATTCAGCCCTGTTTTTTTTCGTAAATACTGGATAAGAGAATGATGACGGGTATGAGATACCGTGTGGGAATACTGGGGAAGATAGGCATAGGTGACAATGCCGGGCTCTTCTTTCAGTATCACCTGCTCCCTTCTATCTAAATCCACCTTAATGACGGATTCATCTTCTCCACAACCAAAAAATAATAAAAAAATGAGCAGGGCCACCCATCCATATTTCACTTTTATTTCTCCTTTATATTTTTTTACCCTGTTTCCATCGCCAGATTAACCATATCATATAGATAATATTTTAGCTAAAAATATTTCTACCCTATACTGAGCCACAACCCATAAGTCAAACCTGAAATAATGGTGCAAATGGATATGGCGGCCACTGCAAAATCAGGATCACCCCCGATCTCTTTTGCCATGATATAGGTGAGCGTTGCACTGGGAGAAGAAAGGATGATCAATCCCGGAAGATAATCTTTTGGATGAACAGAGAAAAACTTAAATAATACAAATCCAATGGCCGGTGCAACCATAACCTTTAAAAAGCTGGAAACCATAACATTTAAAAACCGGGGTTTTAATTTTTCAAAGGAAAGCGACGCACCGATAATCAAAAGGGCCAAAGGCAGGGCCATGCCGGTTAAAATTTCCAGGGCTCTGTCAAGAATCAGGGGCATTGGTACTTTGAACCAAGAGAATAAGATGCCTGCAATGGCTGACAGTATTACAGGATTGACCATGGTTTTTTTTAAGGTATCAAACATCTTTGGGTGGCCTGTATTGCTTCCGCTGTGGTATTGCAGAACAATAACTGCCAGGGCATTCTGAAGTATCATCACAAATCCTGCTATAATCGCAGCTTTTACAAATCCGCTGTCTCCCAGATAATAAAATGCAACCGCAAGACCGATATACCCAAGGTTCCCGTGAAACGAGCATTGAATAAAGGTTCCTTTTGATGATCTTGCCATTTTTAAAAACCGGGCTGTCCCAAAGGCAATGGCACTGATCAGCATAAGCGAAAACAGTGTGATCATAATCACTCCGGTATTCATCTGGGTATTTAAAGAGGCTTTTGCAATGGAACTGAAAATCATGGCCGGAATAGCAATATAGTATACCAGGCGATTGGCCTGATTTAGAAAATCCGGTGTGATAAACTTTATTTGTTTAGCAAACAACCCTAAAAAAATGATGATAAAGACCGGAACAATGGTTGAGATAATATTCATATAAAAGATTGATCCCTGGTCTGCCACCACCCAATGGTTGTGCCGACTCTCTGAAATTCTATGTTTTCTTTTAATTCAATCTGCCGTATCCAGTCTGCAAGGCCTGAAGCATGATGGATGATCAACGGCGTGCTGTGATTGGGTAAAATATCCAGGGAAAGCTGATACATGCTGATGGTTTTATTGATCTCATAAGAGATATCCAGGTTGTCCCAGGGGGTGGGATGAATAAAGCCGTGCTTGGACCCTTCTTCTTTCAGGTCACCTAAGTGCCCCGGATATTTGTGCTTTAAT
>NZ_JAIOSW010000514.1 GCF_021107415.1 Desulfobacula sp. | reverse complement strand
TGATAATCAATAATCTGAAATTTATATCCTTTTTTATCAATCCATCGGGTGTACATGCGCAACAGCATTTCAGCCCAATCCTGGGAATCTGTTCCACCGGCACCGGCATTGATGGAAACAAGTGCATCCCTTGCATCGTCTTCATCGTCAAGGGTGATCTGAACAGAAAATTTTTTTATTTTTTTTTCAAGTACGGATAAAAGGACAGCCACTTCTTTTTCACTGTCTTTATCCGACTCTTCAAGGGCAAGTTCTAAAAGAATATCTGCATCTTCAATGTCTTTGTAAATATTTTCCCAGGTTTCCAGAAGATTTGAAAGATAGGTTCTTTCTTTTAAAAGACCAGTGGCTTTGTCTGAATCGTTCCAGAAATTTTCTTTGGAAATAATTATCTCAAGTTCGCGGAGACGGTTTTGCTTTACAGGGAGGTCAAAGATACTCCTTGAGTCTGTCGGTTTTGGCATATATGGCTTGGATATTTTGTTTTAATTCTACACTCATTTTAATTTCTCCTAAACTTTTTTCTGATACATTTTAGCATAAAAGCCATGCAGATTGCAACTATTGAACTGATGGCAAAAATGTCCCCATATTTTGTATAGAAACTGATCTGGTTCAGGGCAGGGACTTGGCGCGTAAGGGCTCTGTCTGTGAACAAGGCGGTTGTTTCAAGGATTTTTCCCTTGGGGTCGATGAAGCCTGAAATTCCTGTATTTGCAGCTCTTGCTATGGTTCTGCGGCTTTCAACAGCCCGGAATACGGCAATGGAAAAATGCTGCAAAGCCGCCGAGGTATGCCCAAACCAAGCATCATTGGTAATGGTGGTAAGGATATCAGCCCCGTTTTTTACAAATTTGGATGCAATGGATGGAAACAATATTTCAAAGCAGATGAGTACACCTGTTTTGTGCGTGACCTTCAGGTTATGTGTGACCTTCAGGTTATGCGTGACCTTTAGGTTATGATTATTGAATTGAAGGGGTTTAAATGTTTTATCGCCAATGGAAAAATTTCCTGCCTGGGCAGTAATTTTTCCTAAAAATGTCAGATAGTCTCCAAAGGGAACATATTCTCCGAAAGGTACGAGATGGTGTTTGTCATAGGTTCCTGTAACGATGGAAAACCGGTTCAGCATGTAAGCCCGATTATAAAAATTGGCCTGATTTTCATCAGGCTTGAATGCAGGGCTTCCGATGAGAAAGTTTGTTTGTAATGACCGCACACATTGATCCACCTGGTTTTATAACGAGCGATTAAATCCGTAATAAAACGGCAGAGCGGTTTCCGGCCATATCACAAGGTCAGCCTTTTTTGAATCAGTCCTTTTTGATTCAGCAGTTGAAAGGCGGATATATTTTTCTATCGTCTGTTTTTTAAATGCATCACTCCATTTTAAATCCTGTTTAATATTGCCCTGAACAACCATAATGGTCGTTTTTTGTGCAGTTTTAATTTGAGAATCAATGGTATTGATTTTATGACTGCCGTAAAAAAGAGCCCCTGCGACCAGGATGAAAGTATAGGTAATGGTGATAAAATGTCTCTTTTGCAGCCTGTTTTTAAAGGACGCCCAGATGTCAGCCAGAAGACAGTTTACGAGAACAATGAGAAATGATACTCCATAAACCCCTGAAAAATCAGCAATCTGGATCAATAAAAGGTTTGAAAACTGGCTGTACCCCAGGGCTCCCCATGAAAAACCTGTGAACGCATAGGTTCTGATATACTCAAGACCTGTCCAGAGACAGGATGCGAATAGGGGTGCAAACCAATATTTTAGATCTGTCTTTTTTACAAGAAAAGCAAAAATTGCCGGGTATAGGGCAAGATAGAAGCATAAAAGGATGAGTGTGGAAATAGCAAGAACCAGATGGAGTCCGCCATACACATGTACGGTGGGGACAATCCAATAAATAAGGGTGAGAAAAAAGAAAAGCCCTGCGATAAAACCGCTATAAAAAGACTCTTTTAATGTCATTGACCGGATGGATACCAGCCACGGGACCAAGGCAAAAAAAGCAAAATACGAGAGGTCTGTTTTAGGAAAAGACAGCGTCAAAGCAAGGCCGCTTATCAAGGCGGGAAAATATTTAAGCAAAAAGGAATTGTTTTTTTTTGCAATCATTTTTTCTTATCTTATATTATTAAAAAAAGTTTGCTATACTTAACAGCTGGACGATAAGCAGTCAAATGATGTAATAATCAACAGGTGATTTTTATGAATCCTAAGCATAACGGCTTTGAACAATATTCTAAAGACCCGTCCGCTTCCTGCGAACCATTTGATTTAAATGGGCAGGAGTTGACCCGCCAGGAAATGAAAACCATGTTGGACTCTTCCCCTGCGGGAATTGGGCTTGTAAAAAACAGGGTTCTTGGCTGGTCCAATGATATTTTTTATTCAATGCTTGGATATGAATCCAATTCTTTGAAAGGAAAAAATACAAGAATTCTTTATGCCGATCAAAAAGAGTATGACAGAGTTGGAATCAATCTGTATTCCAAAGTGGATAAGTATGGCATGGGCATTGTTGAGACAAAGCTGGTTAGAAAAGACGGTTCATTACTTGACTTCAGAATCAGAGCATCAAACCTTGATAAGGAAGATCCATCAAAGGGAATTATCGTCGTTATTACAGATATTTCAGAACTGAAACTGCTACAGGTTCAGCTTCAGCAGGCCCAGAAAATGGAAGCCATCGGGGTATTGGCCGGTGGGATATCCCATGATTTTAACAATATTTTAATGGGTATTCAGGGGCACTTGTCGCTAATGCAGATTGATGTATCCGCCACTGAAAAAGTAACTGCTCACGCCAAACATATCGGCCGGATTGTGAAAACCGCTGCAGAACTGACAGGTCGGTTGCTCGGATTTGCAAGGGGTGGGAAATATCAGATTTCAACATTGAATGTTAATGAGCTGCTCTCTCTGGCTCTGAATATTTTTAAGCCCACCCGAAAAGATATTATCGTTCATGAAATTTATGAAGAAAAACCTCATCTGGTTGATGCCGACCAATCCCAGCTTGAGCAGGTATTTTTAAACCTGTTAATCAATGCTTCCCAGGCCATGCCGGAACATGGCGATATTTTCGTGACAACTCAAAATACCTTTATCAAAGAAGACCATGATTATCCCTTTAAAGTCCAGCCCGGACGATACATTAAGGTGACCATCAAAGATACCGGGATCGGCATGGATCTGGAAATTCAGAATAAGATTTTCGATCCATTTTTTTCAACAAAAGAAATCGACGATAAAAAGGGAAGAGGGCTTGGACTGTCAACTGTTTTTGGTGTTGTAAAAAATCACGGCGGTTTTATTTTGGTTGACAGTGAAAAAGGGAAAGGCGCAAACTTTCATATCTGTTTGCCGGCATCCAATAATATCCAGATAAAAGAGATAAAAGAGGAATCGAAAGCCTTTGAGCACATGCAAAAAGGATCTGAAACCGTGCTGCTGGTGGATGATGAGGAAGAAATTATCAATGTGGGCAAAAATTTTTTGGAAAAACTTGGGTATAAACCCATGATCGCAAGAAATGGATTAGAGGCGGTGGAAATATTCAAGCTCTACAAAGATGAAATTTCTTTGGTCGTCCTTGATCTGATTATGCCAAAAATGAACGGGAAACAGGCGTTTGCAGAGATAAAAAATATTCAGGAAAATGCTAAAATACTGATATCCACAGGGTATGCAGTTGATGATAAGATAGAAGGGTTTTTAAACCGGGGATGCCACGGGTTTATTCAAAAGCCCTTCTCTTTGAATAAGTTTGCAAGAATCCTGCGAAAGATTCTGGATAACACCTAAATCATTCCACCATTCAAGGGTATTCATTTTAATATATTTTATTATTTGAGGCGTTCACAGGTTTTTGTGAAATGATATTTTTGAATACAGCTTTACAATATCTGACTAAAATGATATTTTAAAGAGATCATTAGATGATCGATTTACCGGTATCATCAGGAGTTTTATATGAAACATATAGAAATACGGTTTGGAGATAATATTGAGACACATGCTACTGAAGAAAAATCTTTTGAAGAGCTGTTTCAATCTGTTAATCCCATATTCTGTTTCTCAAAGAGGATCTGGAAACCCCAGATGGATATATTTGAAACAAGAAATGAGATCTTTATCCAGGCTGAGATCGCAGGTGTAAGAAAAGAAGATATTATTATTGAAGTAAGTAATAAAGCTGTCAAGATTTTAGGAAGCAGAAAAAATAATCGCTCTGAACGGACAGCCACATACAGGCTCGCAGAAATACAATTCGGACAGTTTGAACGGGTCCTGTATTTGCCAAGTGTTATTGACATAGAAAAAGTATCTGCTACATTTTTTAATGGATTTTTGGAGCTTACTTTGGGAAAATTGTTCAGTAATAATATTAAGAGCAAACAAAATATTTCCATAGATTTCATTTAAGGCATTGATTCCAAAAGGAACCAGACAATAATGGATGATCTCAAGCATCCCTCAGGCAACGTAACATCATATAACATCCCGGACATCATTCCCATTCTTCCCATTGTGGACACCAATCTTTTCCCGAAAATGGTGCTGCCCCTGGTATTGATTCAAAAAGAAGCGGTGGAGTTGATTGATGAGGCCATGTCCGGCAACCGGATGCTGGGACTGCTTTTATCCAAGAGATCTGATATTAATTCCAGACATACGGCAAAGGATCTTCACAGGATCGGTACCGTGGCTATTATTTTAAAAATGTCTAAGATGGAAGATGATAAAGCCCAGCTTTTAATCCAGGGTTTAAATCGTTTCAAGGTCATAAAGTTCCTGCAGGATAAAAAATATATGCAGGCCAAAATTGATATCATGGAAAGCAAAAATGCTGACAGGAGCAAAGAAAACAGGGCTTTGATGGTCAATATTGTTGAGCAGTATGAGAAAATTGTAGCCTTGTCTCCTGGCCTTCCCTCAGAAATGGGTCATATGATAAAATCATTGCAGGAACCCAATATCCTTGCAGATATGGTGGCCTCCACCATTAACGCGCCTGTTTTGGAAAAGCAGAAAGTTATCGAGCTTTTGGATGTCAATAAGCGTTTGAAAAAAGTGACCCGGCTGGTTAATGATCAATTGGAAATCCTTGAAATGGGCTCCAAGATCCAAAGCCAGGTAAAAGAAGATATGGATAAGCAGCAGAGGGAATACTATCTTCGACAGCAGCTGAAAGCCATAAAGGAAGAACTGGGTGAAACAGGAAACGAAAGTGTTGAGATAAAGGAATACCGGACTAAAATAGAAGAAAAGGGGTTACTGGAAGAGGCACAAAAAGAAGCGGAACGGGAGTTGCAGCGCCTGTCAAAAATGCACCCGTCGTCTTCTGAATATGTGGTAGCCTCAACCTATCTTGACTGGCTGACATCCTTACCCTGGAATGAGAGTTCTAAAGACAAGCTTGATATTAAAGAGGCAAGAAGAATACTGAACAATGATCATTATGGTCTTGAAAAGCCTAAAAAAAGAATCCTTGAATATCTGGCTGTTCGAAAATTGAAAAATGATTCCAAAGGCCCGATTCTCTGTTTTGCAGGCCCTCCGGGAACCGGAAAAACATCCCTTGGCAGATCCATTGCCAGAGCCCTGGGCAGACAGTTTGTCAGAATTGCCCTGGGCGGGGTTCGTGATGAAGCTGAAATCAGGGGCCATAGAAGGACTTATGTGGGTGCACTTCCGGGAAGGATTATTCAACATTTGAGAAAAGCCGGTACAAACAATCCTGTGTTCATGCTGGATGAGATAGACAAGGTAGATTCATCCTATCATGGAGATCCTTCTTCCGCCCTTCTGGAGGCACTGGACCCGGAGCAAAATTTTTCGTTTTCAGACCATTACCTGAATGTGCCCTTTGATCTTTCCGATGTGATATTTTTAACCACGGCAAACGTGCTTCATACGGTTCCGGCACCCCTGCGGGACAGGATGGAGGTTCTGGAGCTCAGCGGATATACCGAGGAAGAAAAATTAAAAATTGCCACACGATATCTGATTCCCAGGCAACGGGAAGCCAACGGCCTTAAATCAACCCATATTAAAATTACGCCCGGTTCAGTTAAAAAGATTATTTCAGGATATACAAAGGAAGCCGGCTTAAGAAATCTGGAAAGACATATTGGATCAGTATGCAGAGGGGTTGCAAGCAAGATTGCCGAAGAGAAAGCCAGGAAATTTGTTGTGGGACAAAAAGATCTGCATGAATATTTAGGGCCGGCACCCAATATGCCGGATATGGCCCTGAGAATAGAAAAACCCGGGGTTGTTGTGGGACTTGCATGGACACCCTATGGCGGAGAGATCCTTTTTATAGAGGCTGTGGCCATGAAAGGCGGAAAAGGACTTGCTTTGACAGGGCAGCTCGGGGATGTCATGAAGGAATCTGCCAGCACTGCCTTAAGTTTTATCCGGGCCAATGCAAAAAAATTAAAAGTGGATGAATCCTTTTTTAGCAGCCATGATCTCCATATCCACGTGCCGGAAGGATCAATTCCCAAGGATGGCCCTTCCGCCGGCGTGGCCATGCTGACCTGTCTTGTTTCCTTGATGACGGGACGGCGTGTAAAAAAGCGTTTGGCCATGACAGGAGAGATTACACTTAGAGGAGAGGTCCTGCCGGTGGGCGGGATCAAGGAAAAGGTTATTGCAGCACACAGGGCAGGAATCAAAACGATTATTCTGCCGTTATGGAATCAAAAAGATATGGAAGATGTACCGGATAATATAAAAAATTCCATTGATTTTCATTTTGCCGATAAAATGAAAACTGTATTAGAATTAGCACTTGACTGATAATGCTATATATTGCGGAGATTTTTTTTGAGATTCAGAACCCAGATCCTGATATTGTTAATACTTACTTTTTTTGGATGCTCAGCCACCCTTGATACCACATATGACCCCATCCATATCCCCCCTTCAAAATCATATAAAACAAGTCCACATTCATCCACCGGACAAAAGACCCCTGCAACCCAGAAATCGTATAAAATAAAAGGGGTTCGGTATACCCCGATTGCCAGTGCCAGCGGATTTGTCCAGACGGGTATTGCATCCTGGTACGGCAGAAAATTTCATGGAAGAAAAACTTCCAATGGTGAAATTTATAACATGTATGCCATGACGGCTGCCCACAAAACACTGCCCATGAATACCTGGGTCCGTGTTCACAATTTTAAAAATAACCGGAAGGTCGTGGTGAGGATCAATGATCGGGGGCCGTTTGTCTATGGAAGAATCATAGACCTGTCTTACACAGGGGCAAAACGTATCGGGATTGCAGGCTCCGGAACAGCAAAGGTAAGGGTAACCGCCCTTGGAAGGGCCACATCGTATTCCAAGAAAACAAAAGATCCTATTGCCTTTAAACCCGTTGATTACTGGAAAGGCAATTTCACTGTCCAGGTGGGGGCATTCCAGGTCAAAACCAATGCCCAAAAATACCGGTATAAATTATCAAAAACTTATCAAAATGCCCATGTGGTTATTTTTACGGATGACCGGGGGACGTTTTTTCGGGTGAGAATCGGCAGGTTTACCAATTTGAAGGATGCTGAAAGGTTCAGTGAAAAAATTATTGCACGGGGTTTCAGCAGTGCCTTTGCAGTTGCAGAATAAAGAAAAGAAATCATGGGATATATAGTTTTTCTGGATCGGGACGGGGTCATTAATATTGATTCTTCCGAATATATTAAAAATAAATCAGAGTTTAAGTTTATTCCCAAAAGCCCTGAGGCCATCGCCCTTTTATGCAAAAATGGTTTTCATGTCATTGTGATCACTAACCAGTCCATGATTGGTAGAAATATGGTCACACAAGAATCATTGGATGCCATTTTTAAAAAAATGAAAAATGGTGTTAAAAAGGCGGGTGGAGAAATCAAAGATATTTTCTTTTGTCCCCATGCTCCGGAAGACAATTGTTCCTGTAGAAAGCCAAAACCGGGACTTATCCTTGATGCCCAAAAAAAATACCATATTGACCTTGATCAATCCTGCATGGTAGGGGACAGTATAAAAGACATTGAATGTGCCATCAATGCAGGGTGCTCAAAAATTTTATTAGTCAAAACCGGTAATGGATCAATGGCAGAGCATCAGCTTTCCAGCAAAGGTATTACGCCTGATTTTATCGGCTCAGATCTTTACGAGGCCGCCCTTTGGATCATCAAAAACGTGAAGATTTAAATGATCACCATTAAAGGAATTTTAGAGCGGCTTACCTATCAGAATCAGAACAACCATTATACTGTTGCGAAACTTCGCATCGCTAAAATCAGTGACCCTGTCACCATTGTAGGTTATCTTGCCGGGGTGGTTGAAGGTGAAAGCCTTGAAGTCTCAGGAAAATGGACCACCCACCCCCAATATGGGGATCAGTTTAAGGTAGAAGTTTACAAGGTTGTTTTGCCTGCCAGTGTTTCAGGAATCCGTAAATATATAGGATCGGGTATAATTAAAGGCATCGGTAAATCTTTGGCCGATAAAATAGTGGATCATTTTAAAGAAAGAACCCTGGATATCATTGAAAATGAACCTGAAAAACTAAAGAAAATTCACGGTATTGGAGAAGCAAAGAAAAAACTCATTGAGCAGGCCTGGAACAAACATCATGCCGTCAGAAGGGTTATGCAGTTTCTCCAGGAAAACAATGTGGGCGTGTATCATGCTGCCACCATTCTCCAAACCTATGGGTCCCAGGCCCTGAATATTTTACAGCAAGATCCTTATGTCATTGCAAAGGATATCCCACAGATAGGGTTTACCATAGCGGATATGATTGCCATGAAGGCAGGAGGTAAAAAAGATGATGAAAACCGCCTTCAAGCGTGTCTGATCCATAGTTTGTTGTTGTTCGAACAGGAGGGGCATGTCTATGGATTAAAAAGAGAATTGTTTAAATTATGCTCAAAGACATCGGGGGTGGAATCGGATAAGTTTGAGCAGGCGTTAGAAGCATTGATTGATTCGGATGAGGTAAGGACCCAAATCGATGAAGATGATATAAAAATCTATCTTTCAAGACTTTACAGAGCTGAATTTGGTATTGCATCAAGGATGAAAGCCATTTTATCCATGCCTGTCATATCTCATCAAATCCGCAAAGATCAAATTCTTGAAGAGGTACTGACAAAACTTGCCATAAAATTATCCCCAGAGCAATTGAGTGTTGTCAATAATGTGTTGTATGAAAAAATTGTGGTGATCACAGGGGGACCCGGAACCGGAAAAACAACTCTGATACGGGCATTGTGTGAAGTCTTTAAAATGAAGAATTTAAAGGTGGTTTTGAGCGCTCCCACAGGAAGAGCTGCCAGACGTCTTTCACAAGTAACCGGAAAAAAAGCTTTTACCCTGCACAAGCTTTTGGGGTTTGACTATGAAAGCCAGACCTTTGATAGAAATTTTGCCAATCCCCTTGAACTGGATGTGTTTGTTGTGGATGAAGCCTCCATGGTGGATACCATTCTCATGTATCGGCTTATTGATGCCATGCCGGTAAGTGCAATCCTGATTATTGTGGGGGATACATTCCAGCTTCCTTCTGTGGGCCCCGGCAATGTATTGTCTGATATTATTGAATCTGACCGTGTAAAGGTCTTTTCTTTAACAAATATATTCAGGCAGGCCAAACAAAGCCCTATTATCATGTATGCCCACAAAATCAGGAACGGAGAGATGCCGGATTTTCAAAAAGCTGAGTCTGGTGAATTGTCAGAATTTTATTTTATTGAGAATCAGAGATCTGAAAAAGTGGTGGAAACCATCCTGGAGCTTTGTTCAAAACGGGTGCCCAAGGCATTTCCCCACATTGATGAAATACAGGTCTTAACTCCCATGCATCGGGGGGAGGCCGGTACCATCAATCTGAACCAGCAGCTCCAAAGGGTATTAAATCAATCTAAGGGCGGTATAGAAGCCGGAGGCTTCACGTTTAAACCCAATGACAAGGTCATGCACCTGAAAAACAATTATGACAAAGATGTGTTTAACGGGGATATCGGTATTGTTCATGAAGTTATTAAATCCGAAAGCCGTGTTCTGGTGGATTATGACGGGCGTATTGTTGAATATGACATTCTGGAGCTGGATGAACTCACCCTGGCATATACCATATCCGTCCACAAATCCCAGGGAAGTGAGTATGCCGCCGTCATTATTGCACTGACAACCGCCCACTTCCCCCTGCTGCAAAGAAATCTTTTATACACGGCCATGACCCGGGGCAAAAATCTGGTGATCATTGTGGGATCATCAAATGCCCTTAAAATAGCTTTGAATAATAATAAAACTGCTTTGCGCCTCTCAAGTCTCAAACAAAAATTGATGGTATCGTAAAACAGCGGTTTTAAATTTTGTTGTTTGCAAAAATTTCATCCAGAGGCATTTGAGCAAAGATTACTCAAAAAAACAAGAAAGATCAATCTGAGAATGGAATTTTTCAGTATACCAAAAGAATATTATAATATCCCTGTTTAGATAGTGTTTGACATAAAATAAAGTTGCAATATATTAAATAACTTTGCTAATGCCCGGAAACAGTCCCATCAACTCCTATACGCTGCGCTTTAAACAAAAATAAATTTTTGTTTCTTGAACTCGTGTTAATGGATGGAACGTGTAATTCCCAAACTACTTCTTTGTCCTGAGTTAACTCCAAAATTTTATTAGCTTGAACCATCAGTCTATTATTATTTGGTAATATATTAATGTCACGTATGTGATGCATTGCAGCCTCCTTTGGATAAGAAAATTCCCAGACAGGAGGCCCTCCGTTGCGATTAAACTCGGCAACTTTGTTAGCCCCAGTCAAGGCCACGATAATGTTACCATTTTTCTGCAATTCCGGATCATGTGGGTGAGCTTTAGAGTTCCTCTTTGCTTTTCCTAATTTTAGTTCCCAAACCACATTGCCGGTAGTTCCAACTTCCACAATCAAATTAAAATTTCTTAAACTGAGCAGAGTGTTACCATTTTTCATGCGAGTCGCCGAATTCACATGCATCCATCCCTGATTGAATATTTTTGCAAAAGGAGGCTTGTCAAATCCATCCAGGCCATTCCAGGACCACACCTTCTGGCCTTTTTCATCAACCTCAACAACATGTTCCTTTCCTTTTGATGTCCAGCCCCGGACATAGAGATAATTGCCATTTGGCAACAGATCAACATCATGAGAACAACCGGAATCAAGATATTCAAAAACCACCTCTCCTCTTTGATTTACACGATAAAAACCAACCTGCTGAATATTAAAAAGGACATCGCCGCCTGAAAGTTTTTCGATATCCATCACAATATTGCGGCGAGATTTCTTGCCTTTAAAGAGGTGTGAAGGAACTTGGTACTGCCAAACAACACTGCCTTCCATGTCAACCTCCACAATTTTGGCTTTTTCAGGACGAATGTTAACGACAAACAGCGTTGTTCCATTATAAGTCTTATCGGGCTGATGCTTTCTTACTTGGTATGAAGAAAGTTCACTATGAGCAAAATTCATGGTAAATAGACAGCTAAAGATTGCAATGGATATAAAAATTCTCATTTTTTTTCCTTGAATATCTTTAAGAGTATGTCCTAAAAGACGAAACTTTGTCAACCTATTAATTTTACACTTTTTTTTAATAAATTTTACAACATTATAGCTATGCGCTACCATCATGGGAATATTAAAATGAATCCCTATAAAAATGTAAAACTCTAAAGAACTTTGAGGCAGTAGTTGAAATAACAGTTTTCCGGTGGCAACTTGAAAAGCAGACAAAAGACCATCTGTTTCAAATCAATATAGTTTTTGTGAATACTATTCCAGATGGTTCAAAGGACCGGAGGGGGACCGGAAGTGGAGGGTTGCGGAATAAATTGAATAGGAAATAAAAATTAAACTCACGTCAATTAACCTACTGAATTTTAGCACTTATCTTTTAATACTTATCAAAGAAAAAATTTTAAAACAAGTATACAAATAAATTTTATATCTGTATTATTAATCAAATGTTTCAATGATTTTTAGATGTCTAAAAATGTACCAAGTTCGTTTTGAGATTACCATAACTTTTGAAAGGAGATTGTCATGGATAATAGTGTCTATAAGATAATTGAAGTCGTAGGGTTCTCTGAGAATTCCTGGGAAGATGCAGCCAAAGCTGCTGTTGCTACTGTTGATAGTTCTGTTCGTGATATGCGGATAGCAGAAGTCGTTCAGATGGATATGCGCTTAGAGGATAACAGGATCGTTGGATACCGCACTAAATTAAAAGTCTCATTTAAACTTGAATAAACAATTAATTTTGCCCCTGAAATGTGCGTGATTGCATGATGGTCTTTGCCCTAAGCGTGTAAAAAGGGAGTTCACACTTTTGCTGGTGTGCTAAGTTCCTCCTGGTAAGGAAAAGCCTAAAGGTAATACTGGACGCCCACCTTTAGAACCAACGGTTCAAAGCTTAAACATGCAACACGGCAGTTTCGGGGGTAACTTTGGCAAATGGTTGAAATCTTATTTCGTGTTATTCGGCAATGGTTATTGTTGTATACAGGTTCCAATTGAAACTAATAGAAATATCAGCTCAAAAGTAGTAAGCGCTTAATTAACCCCACCTATCAAGGCGTGTAAAAATCGAGTATAAATTTAAACAGCGGGACCTGCAAGTAGAGTTTTGTCAATATTTTGAGGCATCAAAGCCATAAACTCATCGGCGG
>NZ_JAIOSW010000061.1 GCF_021107415.1 Desulfobacula sp. | reverse complement strand
GGTCACAATATATCGGTGCTGGGTCAGATGTGGGCTTTCCGGCGCTGGCATGTGCAGCGGAATTTTACCATTGAGGAATACATTAAAATTCAAACAGATTTTATTCTTGGACTTATATTTTAATAGAAATAAAAATTTTCATTTATTTTTTTTAAATTTTATGTCAGTTAAATTATAGTGTATAAACTTTGTTTAGTTTAATCAAACTCCCGAATGTCTGAAAAAGGAGAAACGATGAGTATGGAAACCGAAAGCTATAAACCCAAACATTCAGTTAAAATCGTTACGGCCACATCACTTTTTGACGGTCACGATGCTTCCATAAATATAATGAGAAGAATTTTGCAGGACTCTGGTGCCGAAGTGATCCATATCGGTCATAACAGGTCGGCAAAAGAAGTCGTGGATGCCGCAATAGAAGAAGATGCACAGGGCATTGCCGTATCCAGTTACCAGGGCGGGCATGTTGAATATTTCAAGTATATGGTGGATCTCTTGAAAGAAAGGAGTGGTTCACATATTAAGATTTTTGGCGGTGGAGGGGGTGTTATCATTCCTTCGGAAATGGATGATCTGCATGCCTATGGCGTGACCAGGATCTATTCTCCTGAAGACGGCGCAAAAATTGGGCTTCAGGGTATGATCAATGATATGATGCGATCCATGGATGTCTCTTCGGTTGATTTTGAGAATCTTGATTTTGAGAAATTGAATATTGATAATAAATATGTGACGGCAAATTTTATTTCTGCTGTTCAGGAAGCCAAAGCCAACGACCGGGAAGTATTTGAGAAAATTATTTCAAACATTGCCGAAATGGCAGACAAAAAGGATGTTCCCATCATCGGGTTAACCGGAACCGGTGGCGCAGGCAAGTCGTCTTTGACAGATGAATTGATCATCAGGATTCTCCACGATCTTAAAGACGTTAATATTGCCATTATCTCCTGTGATCCATCCAGACGGAAAACAGGCGGTGCCCTGTTAGGTGACAGAATCAGGATGAATTCCATAGAAACAGGTCGTGTCTATATGCGGTCTCTGGCAACCAGACGATCCGAGACAGAGCTTCCCGAGGCTTTGCCGGATGCAATCAATGTGGTCAAGGCGGCGGGTTATGACATTATTATTGTTGAAACTGCCGGTATTGGTCAGGGGGATTCAAGGGTGGTTGACCTTGTAGATATACCCATCTATGTCATGACGGCAGAATTTGGCGCACCCTCCCAGCTGGAAAAAATAGACATGCTGGATTACGCCGATATTGTTGTGGTGAACAAGTATGAGAAAAGGGGCAGTGAAGATGCATTAAGGGATGTGCGAAAACAAGTTCAGAGAAATCGTAAGGCCTGGGGTACGGATCCAAAAGATTTGCCGGTGTATGGAACCATTGCATCCAAGTTTAATGATGACGGTGTAACCGCCTTTTATCATGAACTTCTGGATCTCATCGCAGAAAAGAAAAATATTAAATATGAGTCTAGTATCCCAAGATCGGGTAAAAAAGCATCATCTTCAAAAACCATTATTATCCCGGGGGAAAGAACCAGATACCTTGCCGAGATTGCCGATGCGGTAAGAATATACCATAAAAACACCGAAGATCAGGCTGAAGCCATACGTAAACGCTGGCACTTGATTGAGGCTTCAAAAATTATGGATGATTATGGCCTTGACCAATTTCCAGATGCTTTGGAAAAATTTAAGCAGGCAGTTGCCGATGCCCAATCCCTTGTAGAAGGAGACACCGATAAGATTATTGATGAATTCAAGACCTGCAAAGAGATGTATGGGAAGGATGAATTGGTGTATCATGTTCGTGGCACGGAATTTAAGCTGCCTTTGTTCAGCAGATCATTGTCCCATTCAAAAATTTCCAAAATATCCCTGCCGCAATTCAAAGATCCGGGTGAACAATATAAGTGGATGAGAAAAGAAAACTTTGCAGGAAATTTTCCTTATACTGCAGGGGTGTTTCCTTTAAAACGGGCGGATGAAGAGCCCACCAGGATGTTTGCAGGCGAAGGGGGTCCCGAGGATACCAATCGGCGGTTCAAACTGCTTTCCGGCTCCTACCCTGCCAAGAGATTGTCCACAGCCTTTGATTCGGCCACCCTTTATGGATTTGATCCGGAGATCCGCCCGGATATTTACGGCAGAGTATCTGTACTCTGGATGATGTTAAAGTGCTGTATGACGGATTTGATCTGTGTGCCCCCAATACATCGGTCTCCATGACCATTAACGGTCCGGCGCCCATGATGCTGGCCATGTTTATGAATACTGCCATTGTTCAGCAGATGGAGAAGTTTAAAGAGGAGAATGGCCGGGAACCTTTAGAAGATGAGGTTGAAAAGATAAGACAATTTGCCCTGTCCAATGTAAGGGGAACGGTCCAGGCAGATATTTTAAAGGAGGACCAGGGACAGAATACCTGTATTTTTTCCATTGAATTTGCCCTGAGAATGATGGGGGATATTCAGCAATACTTTATTGATCAACAGGTGAGAAATTTTTATTCGGTTTCCATCTCAGGATATCATATTGCAGAGGCAGGGGCCAATCCCATTACCCAGCTTGCCTTGACCCTGTCAAACGGGTTTACCTACGTGGAATATTATCTTTCCCGGGGGATGGATATTAACTATTTTGCACCGTCTCTTTCCTTTTTCTTTTCCAATGGAATGGATCCGGAATATACAGTGATTGGAAGGGTGGCCAGAAGGATCTGGGCTGTGGCCATGAAATATAAATACAAGGCAGATGAAAAATCCCAGAAACTGAAATATCATATCCAGACTTCGGGCAGATCTTTACACAGCCAGGATATCCAGTTCAATGATATCCGTACCACTCTCCAGGGGCTGTGCGCCATTTATGATAACTGCAACAGTTTGCATACCAATGCATTTGATGAAGCTATTACCACGCCGTCTGCCGAATCTGTAAGGCGTGCCCTTGCCATCCAGTTGATTGTCAACCGGGAGTGGGGACTGACCAAGAATGAGAATCCTTTGCAGGGAAGTTTTATCGTGGATGAGCTTACAGACCTTGTGGAGGAGGCGGTTCTTATAGAGTTTGAAAGAATCACGGAAAGAGGGGGTGTGCTGGGTGCCATGGAAACCGGATATCAGAGGGGTAAAATCCAGGAAGAGTCCATGTATTATGAACACCTGAAACATTCAGGCAAACATCCCATTATCGGTGTTAATACATTTGAAGACCCTGATGCGGATTACGCTGAAATGGCAGATCATCTGGAGCTTTCAAGGGCGACTGATGACCAGAAGGATGCCCAGATTGCAAGGTTGAATACTTTTAAAGAGAGGAGTCAGGATAAATCTGAAGCAGCACTTGAAAAATTGAAACAGACTGCATTGAGTGGTGAAAACATGTTTGAAAGCTTAATGGAGACTGTCAAGGTTTGCAGTTTGGGGACTATCACCCATGCGTTATATGAGGTGGGCGGAAAATATAGAAGAAATATGTAGTATTTGGCCGAAAACCGTTAATTTTTCGTTCAAACACTATTAAAAAATAATTAAAGGAGATTTTTAAATATGAATAAGGCAGTAATCGTCAGTGCAACACGAACCCCTTTAGGAAGTTTTGGTGGAACAATAAGCAAAATCGGTGCAACAGATCTTGGAGCCCATGTGATACGTGAAGCCATTACAAGGGCGGGCATTGATGATAAAGAAATCAATGAGTGTATCATGGGCATGGTCCTGCCCTGCGGGTATGGCCAGAACCCGGGAAAAATTGCTGCTGTTAAAGCAGGGCTGCCTTGGGATGTTGAGTCCATTACAGTGAATAAGGTCTGCGGATCATCCTTAAAATCCGTCATGCTGGCAGCCCAGGCCATCCAGTGTGGAGATGCAGATGTGGTGGTTGCAGGCGGTATGGAAAATATGAGCAATGCACCCTATTATATGGATAAGGCCAGATGGGGCTTTCGCATGGGGCCTGGAAAAATTGAAGACCATATGGTCCATGACGGACTCTGGGATGTGATTAATGATTTTCATATGGGCATATCCAATGAACTTTGTTCTGAAAAATGGGAAGTATCAAGAGAAGTTCAGGATGAATTTGCAGCTGAGTCTTATAAAAGAGCCAATGCAGCTATTGCCCAGGGGCGATTTAAAGATGAAATCGTACCCGTGGAAATTCCCCAGAGAAAAGGTGATCCCAAAATTTTTGATACAGATGAATGCCCCAAAGAGACAAGTCTTGAATTTCTTTCAAAGATGAGACCTGCCTTTAAAAAAGATGGTGTGGGAACTGCCGGGAATGCATCCATTATCAGTGACGGAGCTTCAGCTTTAGTTGTCATGAGCGAGCAGAAAGCCAGGGAACTTGGCTGTAATATCATGGCCACCATTGGTTCCCAGGCATCCTATGGCATTGATATGAAATATGTTTTAATGGCACCGATTTATGCCATTCCCAAAGTATTGAAAAAAGAAGGACTTTCCATTTCAGATATTGAGCTGTTTGAAATCAATGAAGCTTTTGCCGGAAGCTCTTCAGGTATCGGCAGGGTATTGGAACTTGATCCTGAAAAGGTAAACGTTAACGGCGGTAGCGTTGCATTGGGCCATCCCATTGGTGCATCCGGTGCCAGGGTATTGACCACACTATTATATGAAATGGAAAAAAGAGATGTTAACAAAGGACTTGCCTCTCTTTGCCTGGGTGGCGGAGAAGCGGTTGCGCTTGTTGTCAACAGGTGATATGACAAAGAATAATCAAAGAGTACAATGAATTTAAATTTTTGGGATAGACGTATAATTAAGGAGGAACCATGGAAGTAAAGAGATTTGGTGTTATCGGATCCGGTCAGATGGGTAATGGGATTGCGCAGATTGTAGCTGCAAGCGGTCTTGAAGTCGTCATGAGTGATATTAAAGAGGAATTTTGTGAAAAAGGCATTGCCACTATTTCTAAAAATCTTGACAGGATGGTGAAAAAAGAAAGAATATCCGAGGATACAAAAAAGACAATCCTTGGCAGAATCACCACCACCACTGATTTAAAAGATATGGGGTCTGTGGACTTTGTGGTTGAAGCAGCCGTGGAAAGAGAAGACCTGAAATTTAAACTTTTTGAAGACCTGGATAAAATCTGTGCGCCTGAAGTGATTTTGTCCACCAACACGTCCTCTATTCCCATTGGAAGAATAGCTGCCAGAACATCCCGACCGGACAAAGTCATCGGTATGCATTTTATGAATCCGGTTCCTGTGATGAAACTGGTTGAAGTCATTAAGGGGCTTGCCACATCAAGTGAAACATTTGATATTACCTGGCAACTGTGTAAAGACTTTGGGAAAACCCCTGCAGAGGCCAATGATTTCCCGGGCTTTATTGCCAACAGGATATTGATGCCCATGATCAATGAAGCCGTCTTCTGCCTCTACCAGAGTGTGGGAAAACCCGAAGATATTGATACGGTGATGCGGCTGGGTGCCAACCATCCCATGGGTCCGCTTGCTTTGGCAGACCTCATTGGTCTGGATACCTGCCTTGCTATCATGGAGACATTGTATGATGGTTTTAAAGATTCAAAATACAGAGCCTGCCCGCTTTTGAGAAAATATGTTGAGGCCGGCTGGCTGGGAAGAAAGACGGGTAAAGGATTTTATGATTACAAATAGTGCCCGACCGAAAACCGCCCATTTTCCCGATTACTGCGTTGGGCTCAAATTTTAATCCTCGAAATACTCTATGTATTCCTCCGGTTAAAATTATCGCCCGCCTTGTACTCGAAAAAATTTGCAAGTTTCCGGTCAGACACTAAATAATTAATTTTAAAATTATCCTTAAATTAAAGCTGCGGCAAAGCATAGATAAAAGAATCAAAAGCTTTGCCGCAGCTTTTTTTATTGAATAAATAAATGGGATGAAACAAATGGTTCACTATGACCGAAGCACCCCTGAAAAGGAATTGCAATCAAGAATTATCGGGTTTCAGGAAAGACTTGTAAAAAGCCATGTTGATGGAGCTTTAATTTTATAAAAAGCAGATATGTTCTATTATTCAGGGACGGCCCAGCAGGGATGGTTGTATGTTCCGGATCATGGAGAACCATTGCTGATGGTATTTAAAGACTTCCAACGGGCCAAAGATGAATCAGGGTTTAAACAGGTGGTATCTCTTGTAAGTCCTAAAGAAATCCCTCGAACCATTGCAGCATTCGGGTATGCAATTCCAAACAATATAGGCCTTGAACTGGATGTACTGACCGCCAACCAGTATATATTATTTCAAGAAATATTTAGTGATTCGAACATTATTGATATCTCAATAGAGATACGACTGCAACGGGCTGTAAAATCAGATTATGAAATCTCCTTGATGCGGCAGGCTTCACAGATGGCGGATAAAGTCGCAGCGAAAGTACCTGATTTAATCAAGGAAGGAATGACCGAGATTGAGTTTGCAGGTTTAGTTGAAGCCTATGCCAGAACCCTTGGTCACCAGGGACTGATCCGAATGCGAATGTGGGACAATGATCTTTTTTATGGCCATATTATGGCAGGCTCTGGAGCAGCCATTCCAAGTTGCCTTTCCTCCCCCACCGGCGGCAGGGGTGTCAATCCCAGTATTGCCCAGGGACCGGGATTTAATAAAATCAAAAGAAATGAACCCATTCTTGTGGATTACGTCTTTGCTTTAAATGGCTATATCAGTGATCATACAAGAATCTTTTCTCTTGGTAATCTGCCGGAGGATCTTTTAAAAGCCCATGATGCCATGCTGGAAATCCAGGCGATGGTAATAAAGACTGCAATCCCGGGAAGTGTCACAGGTGAGTTATACGATATGATGATGTCTGAGGCCAGCGCCAAAGGATACAAAGACTATTTTATGGGTGCGGGAGAAAGAAGAATCCGGTTTGCAGGCCATGGGATAGGCCTTGAACTGGATGAATTTCCCTTTATAGCCGAAGGCCAGAAACTCTGTCTTGAAAAAGGCATGATTATTGCTCTGGAACCTAAAACATTTTTTTCTGGAAAAGGGGTGGTAGGGATAGAAAACTCATTTTTGGTAACAGACAATGGCCTTGAATCCCTTACAACATTCAGTGATAAGATAACAATATTATAACTGTAATATCTATATATTTTTTAATGTCTTTGAGAAGTAAAAAATACTTGCAATATATACAATAAGTGTATACTCTTTTAATAAAATAGATAGGGAATTCAATATGAAAACACTTTCATTAAAATTAGATGATTCAATCTTTCAGGACACAGAAAAGTTAGTGAAGGAATTTAATCAGCCTAGAAATCGATATATAAATGAAGCATTGAAATTCTATAATAAGATTCAAAACCGGAAGATTCTGGCCAGGAAATTTGAAACAGAATCTAAGCTTGTTAGAGAAGAGTCCATAATAGTTTTGGAAGAATTTGAAAAGCTATTAGATGTTAATCAAACAATATGAAATTTGGATTGCGGATTTAAAACCCAGAGTCGGAACCGAAACTGGAAAAATTAGACCTGTTTTGGTCATTCAAACAAATTTGCTGAATCCAATTCACCCTTCAACTATTATTTGTCCAATCACCACAAATGTTCAGAAACAAAGTGAACTTTTAAGAGTTCATCTGGAAAAAGGGACCGGTAATGTAAAAGAAGCTTGTGACATTATGATTGACCAAATTCGTGCAATAGATAACAAAAGACTTATTAAAAGAATTGGTATAATTCCAACACAAAAACAAGAAAAAGTCACAATAAATTTATCAATAATTTTTGATTTGCTTGATTAATCAATATCTTCTTTTTTTTTACTAATGATGGTTTGTATTATTTGCCGTATTTATCATCAAAGGAGTTCCAGAAGCTTCTGTCCTTGTCTCTCCAGCCTAGTCCAAAGGATTTGTCAAAGAAGGGTTTCAGATTGGAGAACCATGCACCATAACCCTGTTTGCCTTGTATCCGTGCCTTGATTACATCTGCCACATGGGTGACAAGATTGGCCAGCTCATCTTTGGGAATATAAGAGTCCGCACCTTTTTGAATGGATTCCTTTAAATTTTCCGGGGTCAGAGCGTGGGCAGTGAGCATGAGAGCAGGAACATCTTTTTTCCGGGCAAGTTCAAGAACATCATATCCGGAAACACCCATGATATCCAGGATCGCCATATCATATGGATTGTTTCCAAGAAGTTTTTTGGCTTCATCAAAAGTGGCGGCAGTATCAAGAGAACACATATCCAGAAGTTCTTCAACGGTTTCCAGGATATCAGGCTCATCATCAACCACCAGAATCCGCCGGTCTTTTAAAAGGTCTTCTGTTTTGATGCTGCCCAGTTCAAATTTGACAGTGGTGACAGGACAGGGCGCTTTAAGGATAACATATCGTGAGGTAGAGCCTAAAATGGCTTTCTGGGCTCTGGATTTTTTCTTTATGGCAAGAAAGATTTGATCAATTTCATTTTCTTTGGCAAATTTAACCAGATCTTCACCAGGAGAAAGTCCTCTGACGCTTTGCTGGACATCATATTCCACACCAGAATTTTCCATTAGTTTACCGGCAAAAGCAAGGCCTTGTTCTGCCTTTAAAATATCAGATTTTTTTTCAGAAGTTCCGCCTGCCATGGAAGTAATCACATAAACAAAGGCCTTGTTTGTCTTTGCAAAGTCCCTTGCCAGAGACAAAGCCAGTCTTCCAACTTCTCCACCATTATATCCAACCAGTATCTTCATAATGAACTCCTAAAATTACAGTCTACATCCAGCGTTTGCGCCGTTTATATGATTTTACATCTTTAAAGGATTTTCTGCCGCCGCCTTTGGTAATCCCCATATAAAATTCTTTTACATCCGGGTTGTCCTGCAGTTCTTTAGAGGGACCTTCCAGAACAATTTTGCCGGATTCCATGATATAGGCATAATCAGATACAGCTAGCGCCACCTTGGCATTCTGTTCAACAACCAGGATGGTTGTATCAAGTTCTTTGTTAATTGTTTTAATATTATCAAATATTTCTTTGACAAGAATGGGTGCAAGCCCCAGAGACGGTTCATCCAGCATCAACATTTTAGGCGCAGCCATCAATGCTCTTGCAATGGCGATCATCTGCTGCTCACCACCGGAACTGTAACCCGCCATTCTGTTTGTGACATTTGAAAGCCTTGGAAAATGCCTGTACATCAGTTCGTTGTCATTACGGATTTTTTTTGATCCGTCTTTTCTTGTAATGGAACCCACAAGGATATTTTCATTAACCGTCAGGTGTTTAAATACACGCCTGCCTTCAGGCACCATGACAGCACCCAGTTTCACAACGTCAGTACCCAAAAGCTGGGTGGTATCAGTGTTGTTAAATTTAATATACCCTTCCTTGATGGCACCATTCTCCGGTTTTAAAAGACCGCTGATGGCTCTTAGAGTAGTGGTTTTACCGGCACCGTTTGTCCCAAGCAATGCTACGATACTGCTTTGGGGTACATTAAGGCTGACACCACGCAGTACCTGAACAATGTCGTTATAGACAACTTCAATATTATTGACTTCAAGCAGATTGTTTTCCATAGGCACTTTCTTTATATTTTGGCTTTATATTTTGGCTTTATATTTTTAGCTTTTTTTTTGAGTTTAACTTACCGGAAAACAAAATCGATATAAATTCAGATTTCCGGTAAGTTAAGGTTCAGCTTAAGTCCTGAATCAATTTCATTGGACTTATTTTAATTGATTCATGCGCAATTTAAAATGTTTATTTAATTTTTTTCATGTATTCAGACTCCAACGGTGCCCCGACTGCTTTAAATACACCACTCTGTACACTGTAAATCTGAAGCATATCAACACCGGCACGATCTGTTTTAGAATAGGTTACCGGGCCAGTCGTTGTATAGGGGCTGTATGCATTGGCACCATTCATTTCGTTGAGCATTTTGTAAAGGTTTGCTTTGTTGACTTTAAGGCCGGCAGCTTTAGCTCTTCTTATAGCTTCTGTTGCAACCTGGGCAACCATGATGCCGGCTGCATAGTTATGGGAATCAGCAGCTTTTTGATCACGGCCGTATAGTTTTGCCAGGGCCAATTGTTTTGTAGTTCCTTCACCCGGAACTGAAGTAATATTGAAGGCAGTAATCCAGAAATAATTCTCAGTTGCAGTTCCTGCCAGAGCAATAAGATCATTACCACCGGTGTAATGAGCGCCCATGAAGGTAATTTTTCCTGCTTCACCAAAAGAAGATGCAGTAATTTTAAGACGCTGTGCATCTTTAATCATGGTTGCAACGGGAGACTGAATAGTCTGGCAGATCACATATTGAACGTTTTTGCTCATGAGACGTTTTAACATGGCGGTATTATCAAGGTCCTTGCCATGTTCAACAACTTCCACAAGGTCAATATTAAGTCCTGCTGCAACGGCTTTTTCTACATCTGAAACAGGACCACGGCCAAAGGCAGAAGGATGGACAAAAAGAGCCACTTTTGCTTTTCCGCCTTTATGATTCTTTGCAACATATTCGGCAAGAATTACAAGCTGGTCTGAATAGGATGCAATGGGAAGAAAGATATAGTTTGAATCATCCAGATTGCCTGCATGGTAGGAGGCAGGAAGAACTGCAATTTCTTCTTCTTCAAAATCCCTTTTCAATCCCAGAGTGGATCCGGTTGAATAGTTGAGATACATGACAATGCCATCATCAAGATACTCCTCAAAATTTCTTTTGGTGACATCGGTTTTGTATTGATCATCTCTGATAGTGCAGTCAATTGTGTCGTCCCCAAGTATTTTGGTTTCATTTGCAAATTTAAAATAATCTTCCGTACCTTTTGCATAAGGATTGCCTGCATCAGATGTCGGCCCTGTAATTGCCAGGGACATTCCCATTTTGTAAACCTTTCCTCCTGCATTTACAGATGCGGCAAATGCAAACATAACGACAAGAATTAGTAATGCTGTTAAAAAACTTTTGCTTTTCATGTTTCTTCTCCTCCTGTTGAGTTAGTTACTAAAAAATATATAAAGGTGTAAATTAACCTTAATACCGGAATGGCCATAATTTGGTGTATGATTTTACGATCCTCCACCAGTTTGCAATCCCCCGGGGCTCAAACATTAAAAACAGGACAATCACCAGACCAAATGTAAAGGGTTTCAATGCTGTTGCCAGATTCATACCTGACGGCATGTATTGACCAACGGTTTCAGCAAGGCTTTCCACCTGGAGATCTAGAAATTTTATGGCAACCGGTCCCCAGAAAGATCCGTTCAATGTTCCCAATCCTCCGACAATGGCCATGGCAAGATAGCCAATGGATTCATGGAGGGTAAAGGATTCAAATCCGACCCCCCTGTAAACGTAGGCGTGCAACGCCCCTGCTACTCCTGCAAAAAAACCGGCCAGGGCAAAGGCATAGACCTTTGTAAGTCCTGGATTCATTCCCATGGCATCTGCTGCCCTGTCATTGTCCCTGACAGCCACAAGGCTTCTGCCATATCTGGTTTTTAAAAGATTTCTGATCCCAAATCCCAGGAGAATGACAATGGTCAGGATAATGAAATACCAGAACAGGTAATGATCTTTTCTTCCAATTTTACCGGTAAACCAGAAAACCCTGCCAACATAAATGGTCTGCCCCTGGTTGAAAAAGGTCATGAATTGAATCGTCCATTCAAAAATCATCTGAAATGACAGGGTTGCTATGGCCAGATACAGATGCTTCAACCTGAGTGCGGGCAGGCCGACAATTGCGCCAAACACGGCACCTACAAGCCCGCTGATAATGATCAGCACCGGCCAGAAATGCGTAATAATAATATGGGAATCTCCCATTGTTCGACAAAAAGATGCTATGGTATACGCACCAATACCCACAAAGGCGGCATGACCTATTGATATCAGGCCGGCAAACCCTGTCACAAGGTTCAGACCCATGACGGCAACAATGGCAATGAGAATATTGTCAACAACCAGCATGTATTTGTTGCTCAGCTCGAACAGCAGGGGCCATCCAAACAGGAGGACCAGAAACAGGGTGAAAAATGATCTGTCCAGGCTTGTTAGAAATGTTCGCTGTTCCTGTTTATACGTCGTAAAAAAATTTCCTGTTGCTAACCATTGATTTGCTGACATAGATT
>NZ_JAIOSW010000037.1 GCF_021107415.1 Desulfobacula sp. | reverse complement strand
TGACAAATACGGCAGGGCACTGGGCCGCTGCAATATAGGAGATGGCCTCACCCATCAAACTAATACCGGGACTGGAAGAGGTTGTCATCACCCTCTCACCGCAAGCGGCTGCACCAAAAATCATATAGCCGACAGCCACTTCGCTTTCGCCCTGTAAAAATACACCGTCAACCTCCGGCATCCTTTTTGAGAGATATTCCGCAACTTCAGACTGGGGGGTGATGGGATATGCAAAATAATTTTTACATCCAGCCCGGATTGCGGCTTCACCAATCGCTTCATTTCCTTTCATTAACACTTTAGCCATTATTTTTATCCTTAATTCATTAATCAGTAATCATTTTTTCAGGGGGTCACTTTTTCGGTTTCAATGATGCTGATGGCAACATCAGGGCACATGATACAGCATATGGTGCAATGAATACAATCATCGGGTCTTGCCTGATATACGGGAAAATGTCCCTTTGCATTCACCTGATCCGTGATTTCAAGCACATTTTTCGGGCAGAAATTGACACAAAGTCCGCATCCCTTGCACCGCTCAGAATCAATAATATGTTGATACGCCATTGATAATACTCCTTATGTTTCAAATACGTTTCCAGGGTGGATTCAGTTTCCTGTTTATTTCCAATACAGGGCAGGTAAAACGATCCATCTCAAGTTGTGGTATTAAATGTGATACCGCCGTTATAAATTCAATTTTAAGTCCTGTTTCATCCGAGACATCCTTTAATAGATTATATCCCTTATAAATATGTTCCGGTGTTGTCTCATCAATGAGATTGGTATTTCCGACAAGTCCTGTTATCTTTATTTTTGAAGAGCTTTCAATCTCCTCTTTTATTCTGATGCAGCCTCCAACATCGCCAGTAAATGGTCTGAATAGATTAATAACCTGCAGCATATGAATCTTTTTTTTGCACAGATAGTCTGCAAGAGCTGCAAACACTGTAACCCCGGCATCATCTCCCCCGGCATCAAGAATGGTCAGTTCAGACGGCTGCGTAATGATCCCGGAAACGGCGGGTGTAGGAATGGGAAGATCTGCATGCATATATTTTTCGTCCGGCAATACAACTTCAATTCCCATATCTTCAAGAAAAACTCTTGCTTCACGGGTTCTGAAATAGGGATTAACAAGATCAAGATCGGCAATCTTTACGTCAATGCCGCCCTTTTTTCTTGTTATTGCAAGATTTACCGCTGTTTCTGTTTTTCCGCTGCCGTAATTCCCGCAAATAATGACAATGCCTTTAATATCTATAGTCAAACATTTTTCCTTATAATATAAATTTTAATAACTCACTCAAAACTTTAATTAAACCAGATAAAGTCCTGTTTTGCAAATGATTTTTTTCGTTGGTTTTAAAAACTCCGTTGTCGGCTCAATGGCAGGAAAGGAAAATTCCATGGTATCAATGATATCCTTTTTCAGGACAATTGTTGAGATTTATGGTTGTTATTAGTCAATATCGGTAATTTTTAATTAAAATATAAATTTATTTATAACAATTATTGACAATTAGTTACAATATGATTATATCGGTTTTGTTTGTTTACTAGTGGGATGCTCGGCAGTTATGTGGAAAATAAGTTGGGCAAATAAGGAATGTATAGTTGATTCATATTATAGAGGAGATTATGAGAATGACAAAGCGCGTGTTATTTTATTTAACCTTTTTATGGGTGATACCGGTCAGTCTGGTGCTGGCCCAGGAGAGCCGGACCAGCCAGGTTTTTGACCTGGGTCAGGTGCTGGTAATTGGCGATGGTGAAAAAACCGACAAAATGACCACAATTGATGTGGTCTCCATTGAGGATATTAAAATGCAGGGGGCCAAAACAGTGGCCCAGGCTCTTGAATTCATTCCTGGTGTGGATATCCGGACCGGCAAGAAAGGACAGGCAAGCCTGAAATTAAGAGGATTTGATCAAAGCGACGTAAAAGTGCTTATTGATGGGGTTCCTGCCCATGAATCCTATGAGGGCTCTCTGGATCTGGATCAGATCTCCATTGATTCTATTGCCATGATCAAGGTAATAAAAGGGGCCTCATCCGTATTATACGGTCCGAATACCATGGGCGGTGTGATTAACATCATCACCAAAAAGGGAGGGGAAAAGCCCTATACCAGTATTAGTACATCATTTGGGCAGAACAATACCCAGAACTATGTATTCAACCATGGTTCATCCTCAGGGCAATTTAATTATTGGATTACCGGAAGTCACAGGACAACAGATGGATTTGAACTTGCTGATGATTTTGACCCCAATAACCCCAGGACCGGTCTGGGGACTGATTTTAATGAAGATGGCGGTATCAGGGATTTAAGCTATTTTACAAAAAATACATTTAATGCAAAAATCGGATATGAGGTTGATGATAATTCAAAACTCTATTTGTCCTTTGATTACCATGATAATGAAAAAGGCTGCCCCACGGAAGACAGCCGTTACTGGGAATTTGATGAATGGAATCAATGGCATGTAAACCTGGTGGGTGAACATGATTTTACCGATATCCTGACCATGAAAGCAAGAGTTTATTATGTTGATCATACCGATATTCTGAAAGATGTGAGCTGGGATGCAGATCACACCACTTCGAGAAAATTTTTTCAAGAAAGTTCATATGATGACTATACCCTTGGCAGTGAAGTCCAGGCATATCTGGATTTTGGCAACCTCAGTCTGGTAAAAATGGGCGTGAGCTATATGAAGGATAATCATACCCAGCAGGATTATTTTGATGCCGCAACCTGGGATGTCATCAGAGGCAGAGCAGTTGCAGGGATTCAGCCCAAAGAAGAATATGAAGTTGATATTTACTCCTATGGCATTGAAGACGAGATTCGTCTTTTTGACAGATTGACAGTAAATGGAGGCGTCAGCTTTGATGTTCATGACCCTGTCAAAGCCTATGGCGGAATAGACCGAGACAAGACCGAGGTCTGGAACCCCCAGGCAGGGATAGCTTTTGATGTCACAAATGATTTTAATCTGTATGCATCGGTTGGTAAAAAAACCAGATTCCCCCAGATGAAAGAGCTGTACAGTAACCTTGGCGGTGGAAACAAGAGTCTGAAACCCCAGAAGACCATTGCTTATGAAATCGGTGCATACAAAAAATTCAGTGATGTCCTGAATCTTTCCATGGCAGCATTTTTAAATGATGTGGAAGACAGGATTATCCGGGAAAGGGTTGCTGGAGTCAAGCAATGTGTAAATAAGGGTGAAACCGAAATAAAAGGGTTTGAAACCAGGGTAAATATTACGACTCCCTGGAATCTGGATCTCGGTCTTGGATATACCTATCTTTGTGCAGAAGAAAAGGACGATGCTGCGAGTGCTGCAAGGGACTGTGAATACATGCCCGAGCACAAGGCAACTCTCGATGTCAGATATGCCTTTGATTTCGGGTTATCCACCTCTTTCCAGACCGTGTATACCGGTGAACAGATTGAATATGATGATTCAGATAATAAAGTACAGATAGATGATTTTATTGTCTGCAATTTAAAACTGAACCAGCAAATTTCATTTACAAAAAAATTGACCACGGATTTTTTTATTGAATTTAAAAATATTTTTGATGAAGATTATGAGGAAGGCAGTGGCCCGATGCCGGGTAGAAGCTTTCTCATTGGTATGACCTTAAGTTTTTAATAAAACAATTAACACAGGTTCATAGGTAACAGGGCAAAAAAATCCGATTTTTTTGCCCTGGATTCTAAGGCATTAAAATGACAAAAAAAAGAATTTTATGGCTGTTGTTTTCAGCAATTTTCTTATTCTTCCTTTTTAAAATATATGACAGCCCGGAAAGAGAAAATACGAATATCAAGGAGAGTACCCGTACCATTACAGATATGAAGGGCCGCACATTCCAAGTGGCTGACCCCATCAGGCGCATTGCACTGCTTGGAGGGCCCACAGGCCAGGTGGCATTTATCCTGGGGGTGCAGGACAGGCTGTGTGCCGTGACAAATACCTTGAAAATGTCAAAACTGATCAGAGAAATCTACCCGGATATCAAGGAATTGCCCGGACCCCGGACTACCAGCGGCAATATTAATATTGAAGAGCTGATCAGCTCAAATCCTGATATAGTTATTTCCGGAGATATTGATGGGGGAATTGTCCTTGAAAAAACCAGGATTCCGGTTGCCTTTCTTGAAGACAGTATGGGAGAGGGCATTGAAGATATTAAAAAAGAAATCCGGTTTTACGGGTATGTTTTTCAAACATTGGAACGGGCTGAAAAATATATTAAGTATTTAGAAAAGACAATCAGCCTTGTTAAGGAGAGGACCCACGATATTCCGGCAAAAAAGAGAAAAAAAGTGTTTCAGGGATTCAGTCCGAGCCATCTTATTACTCTGGGCGGTGATACTTTTATGCAGGAGCGCATAGAACAGGCGGGCTGCATTAATGCTGCAAAAACCGTCATCACCATCGGCAAAAGGACCGGGCTGCATTCAGGCTTAGGAGAGGTCTCCATGGAACAGGTACTGGAATGGAACCCGGATATTCTGGTGATTAATTATGGGAAGCCCAAAGACCTTTACAATCATCCCCAGTGGAAAAATATCAAGGCGGTTCAAAATAAAAAGATCCATGCCCAGCCTGCCGGGGTTTTTATTTTTAACCGTCCTACAGCAGAATCAGCAGTGATTTTTCCTTTATGGCTGGCAAGTCTTGCCTATCCTGATAGGTTTGAAGATATTTGTGTTCCATGCCTGGTCAAAGAATTTTACAGAAAAATTTTTGATTTTGACCTCAATGATCAGCAGGCCATGGATATTTTACTTGGCATATATGAGATTAGAATGATGAAAGGGATTAAAAATCGAGGATAAGCACCATAATACCAATATATTCAGCAAAGGCCTTTCTCCAGAATTCTGGATCAGGATTTTTATCATCATTCTTGTTTTGATTGCTATTCTCTCCTTGACTCTTGGCCGGGTGGACATTCCTTTTTTAAAGGTATTAAAAATTCTTTTTTCATCTGTGTTCCCCATAGAGCCTGACTGGTCTGTGACGACTTATTCCGTGGTCATTGATGTAAGGCTTCCAAGGATTATTGCAGGCCTTTTTGTGGGAGCGGCCCTTGCCATTTCCGGTGCATCCTTCCAGGGAGTGTTTCAAAATCCCCTGGTCAGCCCCCATATTCTCGGGGTGGCATCAGGTGCAGGGTTTGGAGCAGCCTTGGCAATCCTTTTGTTTGATAATCTTTTGCTGATCCATTTGATTTCTTTTTTATTCGGCCTCATGGCGGTGGGCATGACCTATGCCCTGTCAAGGGTTTACAAGATTACCCCCATTCTTATGCTGGTACTTTCCGGCATTGTCGTGGGATCACTTTTTTCTGCATTGACTTCCTTTTTAAAATATATTGCCGATCCCATGAACAAGATGCCGGCCATTGTTTTCTGGCTGCTGGGATCTTTAAACCACGTGTCATCCAGGGATCTGTTGATTACCGTACCTGTTTTCATGGTCTGCATTTCAGTGCTGCTTATGGTTCGCTGGAGAATTAACCTTTTAGCCATGGGAGAGGATGATGCAAAATCCCTGGGAGTCAATACCGAGGTCTTAAAAGCTGTGATCATTATCAGTGCCACCATTGCTACGGCATCTGCGGTTTGCATCAGCGGGATCATCGGCTGGATCGGAATCATGATTCCCCATATCGGGCGCCTGATTGTAGGGCCTGACCACAAATATCTTCTGCCCATATCCATGCTCATTGGTGCATCATATCTTGTGGCAGTGGATACCATTGCAAGAGCAGCCCTGGTTACTGAAATTCCCATTGGCATTCTGACCGCGATTTTCGGGGCACCGGTATTTGCTTTTTTACTCAGAAAAAGCCAGGGAAGTTAAACCATGATAGGCTGTGTTGAAATAAAAAATCTTTCCTTTAGTTATACCGGCAGGCAAGAAGACCAAATATTTTCAAATATCAGTTTTGACCTTGATCCGGGAGAAATCTTCTGTCTTCTGGGACCCAATGGATCGGGAAAGTCCACCCTGCTCAAATGCATTGCAAAGCTGCTTGCACCGAGGTCCGGCAGCGTTTTACTTGATTCTGAAAATTTAAATACCTTAAGTTCCGGAAAAATTGCCAGAAAACTGGGGTTTGTCCCCCAGAGTCTTGTTTCTGCTTTCCCTTTTACCGTAGAGGATATTGTGATTATGGGAAGAGCCTCAAGAATCGGTATGATTTCTTCTCCCTGCCCAAAAGACCGAAAACATGCATGGACTTCAATGGAAAGGATCGGTGTTGCCCATCTTGCCCAAAGGCCCTGTAACATGCTGTCGGGCGGGGAGTGGCAGCTGGTACTGATAGCCCGTGCCCTGACCCAGTCACCCGGGGTGCTGCTCCTGGATGAACCCACCTCTCATCTTGATCTGGGCAATCAGATAAAGATTCTGGAAGTGGTGGACAGCCTGTCAAAAGAGGGCATGACCATTATCATGGCATCCCATTTTCCGGATCATGCGTTTTTAAACGCAGATAAGGTGGGTATTCTTAGAGATCAATCCCTGATTGCCCTGGGAGATCCGGACACGGTTGTGACTGAAGAGATACTTGCGGTCACCTACGGCATTACCATTAAAGTGCTCAGGCTCCTTGACGGGGTTAACCGGAAAATATGTGTTCCCATCTTAAAACAGGAGTAACTTATTTTTCATGAAGTTAATCCGGGGAAAGCCCGAAAAAAACGGGAAAGAGAAACCACCAAGTTCTGGTTCCTGCAATGTAAAAACAATTAAACAGGTGAAAAATGGAAACACTGACAAACTGGTATAAATTGTGGGCGCAGCTTTCGGATATTCAGAACCGGGCTTTTGCCAGGAAAAAAGAACACCGGGATGATGATTTCTGGAAACACAAGGCAAAGGATTTTGATAAAATGGTGGATGAAAGATGGTCTAAACCGGATTCATCCAGGGATTTTTTGATTCAGAAATTAAAAGATAATCCCGATTCAACCCTGCTGGATATTGGTGCCGGAACCGGAAAATGGTCCATGCTTGCCTCGCCCTATGTTGCAAAAGTCACGGCATTTGAACCTTCATCTGCCATGCAGCAGGTCTTAAGGCAAAAAATGAAAGAAGAAAATATCACCAATATTGATATTGTCACAGGTACCTGGCCCAAAGATGATGCTTTGCCCCATGATTATATCCTGGCTTCCCATTCCATGTATGGTGTGGAAGACTTTAAAATTTTTGTCAAAAAAATGTCCGCCACAGCCACCAAAGCCTGTATTATGGTACTGCGGGTACCTTTTGTAGATTCCGTCATGGCCATTGCTGCCCGTAAGGTTTTTGGTCAGCCCTATGACAGCCCCAATTTTCAAATTGCTTATAATGCACTTTTAGGCATGGATATTTATCCGGATATCATTATGGAAGAAGACGGAAACTGGCCTTCCTGGACCCATGATTCTTTTAAAGAGGCGTTTGATGAGTTAAAAAACCGGCTTGATCTTGCGGGCAGCTTGAAATACGACGGTTTCCTTTTAGATTTGCTGGAAAAGAATTTAACCCTTGAACAGGGCAAATATGTCTGGCCTTCCGGCAACAGATCAGCCCTTGTTTACTGGGAAGTATAGGTGATAGGTGAATATATGAAGTGCAATTATTGTGAACACAAATGTGATCTGACAAAGGGCAAAAGCTTTTGCGGCATGTACCGGGAAAAAGACGGGCAAATTATTGAAAAATACCCTGACAAATGGTGCACCTATTCACCCTCCCGAATAGAATCCGTCCCGTTTTATCATGCCTACCCCGGATCACGATCCATGATCATCGGAACAGCCGGCTGTAATTTCAGGTGTAAATACTGCTCTAACGGATTTATTGCCTGTCAGGACCCTGCCAATGTTCAGGATGTGATGTATGAATTTGAACCGAAGAAATTGGTGGAAATGGCCCGGAAACTTGGCTGCCATAACATTGTTTTCAATGTAAATGAGCCGGCAATATCCCTGCCAAGCCTTTTACGCATCAAAAAATATGCCCAAAAGGCCGATATCCCCATGGGATGCCTGACCAATGGATATACCACCATTGAATCCACACAAATTCTTGCAGACATCTTTTCTTTTGTCCATGTCGGCCTGAAAGGATTTTCAGACCTTTTTTACAAAAAATATGTGGGCATCAACAATATTGCGCCTGTTCTTCGCAACATTGAAGCATTGGCAAAACGCTGTCATATTGAAATTGCATCCCCTGTTATTGAAGATGTCAATGATCATGAATTGTATGATATTGCAGCATTTATCCGTGATATTAATCCTGACATTCCCTGGCATGTGTTCAGGCTTTTACCTGAGCATAATATGAAAGAATCCGTGTACCCTAACATCGAAAGAATGAACTCTGCTCTGGAATCCTCCAGAAAATTTTTACCTTATATCTATTTTCATAATTTTGTGGGCTCCAATTGGGTTAATACGCTTTGTCCCAACTGTAAGACAGAAGTGATCAAACGGTTTAGTCTGGGCTGTTCAGGGGACAGACTTGATGAGTTTTTGGCTGTGGACAATACCTGTCCAATCTGCGGGACAAAGATCGCCATGCTGGGCACAAAACTGGCCTGGGATCTAAAAAGAAAGCATGCAAAGGAGGTGGTATAAATGAGCCTGGCAATTATTGATGCAAGGGAATGGCAGAACAAGTTTGATCTTGAAAGCGGTCAGAAAAGAGATGATAACGACCCCATTGTCTCCATGGTCAGCCATGTGCTTGATCATAACCCATATCCAGGTGATGTCGATGAAAGCGCCAATCAATGGGTCAGCAAAACCGCTCTGGAGCTGATTGAACACTATAATCCAAATCTGGTCTGCTTAAGCTATGCCCATCAGTTTTTTGCCAACCGCTATTTTGATCGTCCCGAAGAAACCCGGGACAGGATGTTCAGCACTGCCATGGCAGAGGCACAGGGCTTTATTGAAACATCAGGCTATACCCCGGTTATTGTCGGTACCGGCGGCATGGTCCCCTTGGAAGGGGATATTGATCTTTCCGGTCTTGACGGTCTTGCCATTTCCTCAACCTGGTCTGCCCGGTATTGTGGGATTCATTCCCCCAGTCCGGCAGATATGTATCTGCTCAATTCCCTTGAGGCAATTGAAACTATCTCTACCCAAGATGAGTGGATCGAGCTTTTCAAATCAGTACAGCCGGATCTTGACATCCTGCAGGACAAAAGGCTCATGCCGGATGTCCTGGTCGTGTCAAAACAGGGCTATGCTTTTAAAACCATGGGAGCCACATTAAGAAAGCCTGTCAATATTTCAGGCAATAATTTTAAAATCCCGGTTTATACTCCCTTGGGCAATATTGATGATCTCAGGGATATTAAAGGCCTGATTCGGTCAAACCTGGATCACCATAAAATTGCCCTTATCCTGATGGAGGGAGTTGGCAAATCATATTTCCCTGAAAACAGCTCTTTCTGCAGCAACGGCACAGGCTGGTTTTGCAATGAGCCCGGAGATGCCTTTTATCTGACCCTTTCCACCGGAAAACACCAACCCTTTGCCTATCCTGCCGGATACCGGTATTTTGACCAGGATGTGGAAAACATCAAGTTCCCTTTCTCAGGGTATCTGACCAGCATCCCGAAAAACACCCTGGCGTTAGACTATCCCGGTAAAAGCATTGCTGTCGGCAATAGGAGCATATTTACGCACATGGTGTTTGGCGTAGATATCGGTATTGAATGTTTTGCCAGGAACCTGTTCAACCAGGGCTGCATGGCCGTCATCCACAACAAGGACCAGTATGACAAAGGGGATATATCATGATAAAAAAAATTGTTTGCTTTTCTTTTGTGTTTGTTTTTCTTGCCGGCATCTCCTGCGCACTTGCCGGCGACAAGGAAAAACTCAACAAACTTGAAAAGAGAATCACATCTTACACGATGAATAAAACCTATAAAGACGACCTTTACGGACTGATTGTCGTCAAATGCGCTCTTGCATCCCTTAAAGAAAACTCAGGCGGCATTGGAGCCTGTCTTGTCAACAGCACAACAGGAAAGGTCGTTGAATACGGCCGGAACCGCCAGTATACCACTTATTTTCGCAGTGATCTTCATGCTGAAATGGATCTTCTCAACCGGTATGAGGACCGGATGAAAAAAACAAGGTCACGGGAAAAAGGCATTAACCCAAGGCAATGTAAAAATCTAGTCTTGGTCACTTCGGTTGAACCCTGTCCCATGTGCCTGACAAGAATCATCAACTCAGGCATAAAAACCGTACTTTACCTGGTCGAGGATAAACGAGGTGGCATGGCAACGCGCCTTGACTGCCTGCCGCCGTTCTGGCGTGAGTTTGCCGCAGACCGGGAATTCAGAAAAGCTGCCTGCTCACCAGAACTTGAGAAAATCGCCCATGATCTGTTTCATTTTTCCCAAAGGGGTTTTGCAAAAAACAGAGTAAAAAACAATAGTTGATCATACGTGAAAACTATTTGAAAATACAAAATTTTCTGCTTGACCGCTGATTTTTTTTCTATTTATTTACACTGTTCTGTGATTGAAAAAAGTCCCTCTCCTGAATATTTTAAAAAATTCTTGACAATTTTATAGAAAGTTTATACTTTATAAGTATAACTTTTATAAAGGAGATTGTTATGCAAGCGACTAGTAAAGACCTAAGATTTCACACAAAAGCAATCCTTGATACTGCAATCAGAGGTGAAGAAGTAATCATTACTTACCATGGAAAACCTTGCGCTAAAATTATTCCAATCACTCCAGCAAAGCGAGAAAACAAACATAATGAATTTTGTGGAATGTGGAAAGACCGCACAGATATGGATGATGTGTCTGCCTATGTTCGCAATCTCAGACGAGGAAGACAATTTTGATAGTTGATACGGATGTCTTAATCTGGTACTCAAAAAAGCATCAAAAAGCCATTGACCTTATCCATAGACTTGATACATTTTTTATTTCCGTAGTGACATATATGGAAATTGTACAAGGGGTGAGGAATAAAAAAGAGCTAAATACATTCAAAAAAGCCTTGGGAATATTGAATGTAAAGATTTTCCAAATTGATGAATTAGTATCAACCAAAGCAATGTTTTTAGTAGAACAATATTCTTTAAGTCATTCAATGGAGCTTGCAGATGCTTTAATTGGAGCAACAGCTATTATTAAACAACTACCATTAATAACCGGCAACGATAAGCATTATAAGCATTTAGCAGAAATTGAGATCATAAAATTTGTGGTTTGAAGACTGAATTATATGTCACAGAACAAAACGAAGATAGCAGCAATTAATGGAAGCCATAGAGGAGATAGAGGATACACTCATTTTTTAATAAATAAACTATTTGAAGGAGCAAAAAAAGAAGGCGCAGCTTGTGAAGAAATCATACTTGCACAATTAAAGATAAATATTTGTAAAGGATGCGGTGTGTGTAACACTGAAAAACACCTTTTAAAATGTATCTATGAAGAAAAAGACGACGTGGTAATGATTTTTAACAAAATGCGGGAAGCTGATATACTTATTTATGCTACACCAATTTATGTTTTTAATATGTCAGGATTAATGAAGGTTTTTATTGACCGAATAAATGCAACAGGCGATTGTAATAAATTCAGATTATCAGAAAGCGGGTTGTTTTTTCATCATGTCAGCAAAGATATATATTCAAAACCTTTTGTAACGCTAATTTGTTGTGATAATTTTGAGAATGAAATATCAAAAAATGTAATTACATATTTCAAAACATTTTCAAGATTTATGGATGCACCACAAGTCGGAACGATAATCAGACGATCTGGAAAACTGACAGGTCATGGGGAAAGTCCTGAAAAAGAAAAACAATTTCCAAAAATATTTGAAAGCTATCAAGCTATAGAAAATGCCGGGAAAGAATTGACAGCATTTGGAAAAATCAGCAGCAAAACACAAAAAAAAGCAAGTCAAGATATAATACCGGTTCCTTTTTTCAGCCTCCTTAAGAATTTTAAATGGTTTAAGAAAAAAGCTCTCGAAAAAGTGAAAGATATGCAAATATAGTAAATAATAAATAAGGCCTGATAAAAAGGAAATTTAAATGACGATTGATAATCCGTATAAAGATGATCTCAAAGATCAGGAAGCAGCCAGAGCAATGGATGAGATCGTAAAAACCGTGTTCGCTCCGGTATATCCCCTGATTGCCGAGCAGATCAAATCCATACACGGTATTACAACCGGTAATTGCATTGATCTTGGCAGCGGGCCGGCTGCCCTGTCCATTGCCCTTGCCCATATCACAGACCTGCATCTTCATGCCCTGGACTTGTCAAAGCACAGCTATGCCATTGCAAAAAACAACATTGAAGAACAGGGTCTTGGTGACAGGATCACCCCTGTGCATGGAGACATAGTGGATATGCCCTTTGATGATGATTTTGCCGATCTTATTGTTTCAAGGGGATCCATTTTTTTCTGGGAAGATCTGAATGCGACTTTCAACGAGATCTTTCGGGTCCTGAAACCGGGTGGGAAAACCTATATTGGCGGCGGATTTGGTTCTGCTGAATTGAAAAAGTCCATTTTTGAGGAAATGGCTAGAGAAAATGACAGATTTGCCGAAAAAAACAAGAAGCGAATGGGTGTGGAAAACATCAGGCGGATTAAAACCGCTCTGGATCAATCCCATATTTCCCGGTACGACTTCACTCAGTCAGATGCCGAATTCTGGATTCACATCACCAAGGAGTAGCCTTTGTGAAATGCCGGATCTGAAAAGATATCTCAATTATGGTTTGATATTATTGAAACAAATCTGATAGAGGCTGCCGGCGGCACCTGTCTGAACAAGCGCCTGACCCGGAAAGGCAAACCAGGTGTGACCATCACCCGGGAAGAATTCATGGCATTAAATCCGGATACGATTTTTATTTCAGGATTTTTATCCTGCCCGGCGTCTGACCTTTTGGTAACAATCCAACAGGGAGTTTGGATCATCAATTATTTCAAATTCAGTATCTATCTCACTCCAAATTTTTTCAATTGCCTGGAGGGAGACATTTTCCCCTATTTTGTATACGCTGGTTTTAAATTCTTTATCATGGGATAGTGTTTGATATTTAATGTCTTTAACTTAGCATTTTCCACAAAAGTTGTAGCAGCTATGATTGCATCTGCAAGCCCAACACCATGAGATTTTCCGTAATCACGTTTATAAAGTCCTCCGGCCTGTGCAATTTCAGCGCTTACAGGAATAACACGAAATAATGAGATAAAATTTTCTAAAACTGCTTGTTCTGCATCCCCTTTTATTCCGGCATACAACTCTGCAACAACAATGGACGAAAGTAGGGCCCTGGAAGGGTTTTTGTTTATAAAAGAGACAGCCTTGCTATGACCCCTAAGAAAATCAATTAAAACATCTGTATCAATAAGAATTGGCTCTGCCATACTTATTGCCTGTCCCATTCAGAGCGGATTACCTTGAAATCCGGAAGGTTCCTGCGATCTTTCCAGAGTCCCGCAGCCTCAAGTAATACAACTTTCCGCCGTTTTCTCCCTTTCTGGTTAATAAGGAGATCAACAGCTTCCCGAATGAGTTCACTTTGCTTTTTCCCAAAAGCGTTGGAAATAGCAGCTATCTCAGTTCGCTGTTTATCAGTCAGATATATTTGTGTTCGTATCATGCCACCCTCCTATGATATATACATTAGTATCATACATTACCACCGGGTTCTGTCAAGATCATCAGGTAAATAATTTGGCCATAATATTTCCTCGTTTGTTTCATTTTGTATTATACTACAATACTTTCAATGTATCGAGGTCTTTTATTGTTCAATACGTCAGTCAGGGAAGTCATTTAATGTTTAACCCCGCCAAGAATAGTTTTGATTTTTTTCACTTTCTGGATTCACATAACTAAGGAGTAGTCTCATTTCTGGCACTTACCGGTTTTCGGTCGGGCACTATTTATGTATTTCAAAGGAATCATATACTTGTTTCATGATATTATAGGAAGTATAGTGCAATGTATCTGCATCCACACGGATGGATTGAAACAGGGGTTCCCGGCTTCCGGTTTTAGCCATGAGATGATCATACCGTGAACTGATTGGATAAAATTTGGGGCCGGCAATTGATATGACATAAACGGTTCCCTTTTCTTTGTCAGGAACCCGCTGGTTGTTTCTAAGCGGAAAGGTCCGACTGTAAGCATGATCATGTCCCTGTAATACCAGGTCTACTGAAAATCGGTCAAATACAGGAACAAAGAACTTTTGAAAGTCTGTTCTGTTTCGCCGTTTTGAGATGGAATATACGGGCTGGTGAATGGAGACAATGACCCAATGCTGCCTGTTTTTTGATAAAATTTTTTCCAGCCACTTTGCCTGTTTTTCAATTAGTTCATTCCCATTGAGCATGACAAAACAGACCCCCTGGTATTCAAAGCTGAATACTGTTTCCTCAAGATCTTTGGGGCCGTTTTCCGGCAAGGTGAAATGGGGTCGCCATAATTTTGAAATTTTATAGTCTTCCAAAGGAATAAACCTTCTGTCCGGATATTCGTGATTTCCCGGTAAAAGCATCAAAGGAATGGTTCGGGGTATCCAGCCCATGGCATTAAAAAATTCCTTCCATTCCTTATCATCATCGCCATTGTCCACCATATCACCGGCAAACAGCCAGAACCCGGCGTCAGGCTGTTTTTGAAATGCGGTTCTGAATACCCGCGAACACATGGATTGAATTTGATTCTGAATATCTCCAAAATATAAAAAGGTAAACGATTTTAGTTTTTCTGAAGCTGTTATGAACTGGTTCCATTCACTGAAGTGTTGATCATCACCTACACGATACGCATATAAGACATTTGGTTCTAATGAATTAAAAACAACTGAATGGTGATATACGGTGGTTTTTTTATCAAGGTCAACGGCAGAGGTTCGGGCTGAAAAGATCTTTGGGGTGCTTTCCAAACTCGAAAATTCAGAAACTCTTATAATCTGAGCCCGGGGAGATGTACCCATTTTTTGGGTTCGCCAGGTGACTGCCTGGCTATTATAAGGTGTCTGGGTTAAATTCAACACAATTCGTTCAGGAAAGACATTCAAGGTATTTCCATCAGCCCGGGCATGGCCGAAAATTAAAAACAGGGCCAGCCCTGCAAACAGCAGGTATCGATTTATTTTGGAAATTTTCATAAATTTATTGTCCTTCTTCACGGTCATCACTTTTCAGATCCTTTTGGTTTGTGGCAGTTTAAAACAACTATAGCTATGATGTTGATCACACCGGCAAGACCCCCCTGCCCATAGAGTACGGAATGGCAGCCATAGAATATTTTTATTTTTGCCTCCTTACTTGATGGATTCGAAAATTTGATCACTAAATCAAGCACAATGGTTATATTTTGTCAATTATATCTTAAAAATATTTTTTTGAGCCATGTTTTATTAAAGTACTACCAATATTAACTGCTCTATTCATTACCTTAAATTTGATTCGAATTGAGGTTTTTGTATAAACAGGTCTTGACAGTACGCCTGCGATTGAGGCGGCCTTGGACGTGAGAGTAAAAACGAGGATGGTGTTGAGGAAATAAAATTATCAATAGAACAATTTTGGGTAATAGATTGTAATTTATGGTCAGTATTTATAAATTATTTGATCAATACTTGACAAAAATAACTAAAAATCATATTAAATTTTGTACTGTGACGATAATGAAATTGTGACTTAAATAAGGCTTTTTGTTTTATGAAAGATTTAAAAATATCTGATGCGATTTTGCAGGGGGTTGCTGTTATGGTGATCTGTTTTTTTCTATCTGAAACTGCATTGGCTGAAAAGCGGATAGAAAAAGATCTGGATGAAGACGGTCGGGTGGATCAGGTGTTGATTTATGATGATAGCGGAACCATTTTGCGCCTTGAAACCGATGCAGACCATGACGGCTATGCTGAAAGGCTCCAGACATACAAAGAAGGCAGGCTGGTAAGAATTGAAAGAGACATGGATAAGGACAGGAAAACAGATAGCATTGATTATATTGAAAATGACAAAAGAACCCGTCAGGAGAGGTTTGATCCAAATGGAAATTTGGTTCAGATTTCATTTTTTGATGAAAAAGAGCAGATCCGGTTGATGAAGAAAGATACCACCGGAAACAAACAATTCGATACCCATTATCATTTTACCAATGGCATCCTCTTGTCTTCCACACGGGATACGGATGATAACGGCAGGATAAATATCTGGACGGCCTTTGAAAACCAGTTTCCTGTAGAACAAAAACGGGATGACAATGAGGACAGCATCATGGACCGGATCATGATTTTCGATTCTGAAGGAAGGCTTGAAAAGCTTTTTAAAGATCCTTATGCCCGGGGAAAATATAAGACAATTGGTTTTTTTGAAAAGGGTGAAATCAAAACGCAGCACCGGGACAGGAATGAGGACGGGAAACCGGATGTCATCACAGCGTTTGAAAAAACCATCCCCGTGGAACAAAAAAAGGACACCAATTTTGACGGCCGGTTTGATGTATTGACACGGTTTTCAAACGGCCTTCCCACGATTCGGGAAAAAGACATGGATTTTGACGGGAAAACAGATTATTTCGCAATTTTTGATAAAAACGGGCAGATTTTAAAGACCCGTGAAGATACAAAGAAAACCGGAAAGATTGACCGGATCAGGTATTATAAGGCAAGTGAGCCATACCGGGTTGAGTTTGACAGGGATGGGGACGGATTTTTTGAAACCGCCTCTTTGATAGAAAACAATAAGATTGTTAGAACCCTGATTGATAAAAACCGCGACAATAAGCCTGACGTGGAAATCTTTTTTGATGAAAATCAGGAAAAGAAAAGATTGATAAGTGATTCAAACTTTGACGGGAAAAAGGATGTCTGGCAGTTTTATAAGAACAATAGGCTGTCAAAACTTGAAAAAGATGAGAATGGCGATACAAAGCCTGACTTAAGGGTGGTCTATCAAAAAGGTGTAAAAGTTTTTCTGAGCAAAGACATGGATTTTGACGGGTATTTTGAGATCACACAAAAGTATGATGATCCGGCCTGGTCCATGATCCTGTCCCGGGATATCAATGCAGACAGGATTGTGGATGTTAGATTTTTTTATAAAGATACGGTTCTGAGGCGAAAAGAGCTGGATGAAAATTCCGATGGTTTCCCGGACTGTGTGGAGGTTTTTAATGAAGCCGGAATCCTTGAAAAAATTGAAGAAAAAAATTGGGGAAAAACAGTGATCACCTGGTTTTATGATGCAGGAGAGTCACTTGTTCGCGGGGAAGAGGACAAAAACGGGGACGGGATAGCTGAAGTTTGGTACCTGTATGACAAGGGGAACTTAAAGACCGTGCAGGAAGATACCAACCAGGATGGCAAGCCCGACCTGTGGGAAGAATATGATGAAACACGGGCCGTCGTTAAACGGGAGAAGGATCTTGATTTTGACGGTGTGCCTGATTTTGTGGATCTTATTGAAAAAGCTGAAAAAGACAGTTGATCAGCCGGAGGAGTAATGCTGGAATTTTTATCAAAAGGCGGGATACTGGTAATTCCGATTCTGTTATGTTCGGTTCTTGCCATGGCCATATTTTTAGAAAGAATCATCCGCTTTGCAAGAATGCGCAGTCGCGGTAGGCAGATTGATCAGAAAGTAGCCTCATTTCTCATGGAGAAAAAAGATGAGGAGGCTAAAAGGGCAGCCCAAAACAGCGATTCCCCCATGGGTCGTGTGCTGACCCAGGCCATTGAGGTCAAGAACAGGGAGAGACAAACCCTGGAAACCGTTATTATCAATGCCATTGAAAGAGAGGTGCAAAACCTTTCATCCTATATCCAGACACTTGCCACCATCGGTAATATTGCTCCCCTGCTGGGTCTTCTTGGGACTGTTGTGGGGATGATCAAGGCTTTTATGGTGATTCAGCAGATGGGGGGCAAGGTGAATGCAGCAGTTCTTGCCGGCGGTATATGGGAAGCCATGCTTACCACCGCCATCGGCCTTGCAGTGGCACTTCCAACCATGGTTGCCCACAGCTACCTGGTCGCCAGGGTCGACAAATATGAAGCAAGACTTCAAAACGGAGCAGTGACCTTTATCAAGGCTATTTCCAACGGAGATTAAAATGTTTGTCCCTAGAAAAAGAAAATCCCGTTATCAGATACAACCACCTCTTACCTCTCTGATAGATATTATCTTTATGCTGCTGATCTATTTTTTGCTGACCACCAATTTTATTGTGGAAGAGGGGATAAAAATCAAACTTCCTAATGCCAGGGCGTCCGCGCCCCAGGTCAAACAGGAGATCACCGTTTTTGTCGATAAAGAGGGAACAACCTATATTTCAAATAAAAAGATACCCATTGATACACTTTATACCCGGATCAAGGAGATGATCGGCAATGATACAAACAGGCTGGTGGTTGTTAAGGCCGATAAAACCGTGATTTTGAACAAGGCTGTCAGGGTTATGGACATTGCCAAGGCCGCAGGCGCCTCCCGGCTCTGTCTGGCAACTGAAAAAGGGCTTTAGTTCCAACCATGACCCAAGAGAAAAAAAGACCCAATCTGCTGCTTCATGGATTTATTCTTATATCGCTTGGTATCCATGTCCTTATCTTCCTTCATGTTGCAGGGATTTATGAAAGCCGGGCAATTTCTTATATTGAATTGTCCATGCATCAGATATCCAAACCCAACGTTCGCGTGATTCCAAAGCCCAGGATGCGTGAGAAAGCCCCCAAGGTTAGTGTGGAAAAAACCGTTCAAGTGAAAAAGTTCCATGTTCCAAAGATTAAAATTGATGCTGTGGAAGATTATAAAACCGATCAATCATACGAAAGGATAAGTCTTCCGCAATTACCTGAACATATGAATGCGGCCGGTTTCTCAGTACCGGATCTTAAAATTCAAAGCCAGGTGGCAGAGGTACCGGTTCATGAAGAGTATGTTGAATTTACCAGTGCCAGAGAGTATTTTGAAATGCTGATTCTTCGCATCGATTATTTCAAAAATTATCCTGAATCTGCCAGATCCCGGTATATCCAGGGCCGGGTGAAGGTTGAGTTTGTATTGAACAAAGACGGGTCTTTGTCCGGGATAAAGATTATTAAAAGCTCCCGGCACAAAAACCTGGACCAGGCTGCCCTTGAGGCTGTCAGCAAAGCATCGCCATTTCCAAGACCCCCTCTTTATATTTTTAACCCCCCAGTCAGGCTTCAGATCAGTATTCTGTTTGAACTTGCCTGAAAGGATATGAAAATGAAACAAAAGACAAATGTATTTATGATTGTTTTCTGGCTTGTGCTGCTTATATCCAACCCTGTTGTATTTGGGCAGGAAACCGGAAAAAAAAATGTTAACCTTCGCATTGTTACCGACCTTGCCGGTCGTCAGGTGAAGATTGCAGGACCGGTGAATAAAATTGTTACCACGTTTAAACCTGCCACCCTTTGTGTGCTCTCTTTGGGACTTGAGAAAAAGCTTGTGGGCATTGATACTTCTTCCGGGCGTGACAGGCTTGGCATGGCCGTCTTTCCAGGTATTAAAAAGGTAAAGGGAATCGGGAGCAAATCCATGGGCATTAATTTTGAAACCCTGGTCTCCCTGGAACCGGATCTTGTGATTCTTTATTCCCAGAAAGACGGGCGTAAGCTTGCAAACCGGTTAAAAATTCTTAATATTCCATCCATCGTGATTCTGCCCGAAACCTTTGACACCATTAAACACTCCCTTGAGCTTATTGCTCGGGCCGTGGGAGGAACTGATCAGACCATATCCGTAGGTCGGCACATGGATGAGATCATCAGCCTGGTTCAGGATCGGCTTTCCGATCTTCCGGACAAGGAGAGGAAAACCGGATATTTTGCATCACCCAGAGGATTGTTCTCAACCGCCACCGGCAACATGCTCCAGCATGAAATTTTTACCACAGCCGGTATTTACAATGTATCCTGTGACCTCAAGGGTTATTTTCAGGATATTTCCCCGGAACAATTGATAAAATGGAACCCGGATATCATGGTCTTGTCCAGGCATATGAAAAAGGGTGCGGCAAAACAACTCTCCAACAAGGGTTTGTCCAGGCTTACGGCTGTATCACATCATAAGGTATACCGCTGTCCCTCTGATCTGGCACCCTGGGATTTTCCCTCACCCCTGTCGGTTCTGGCAAGTCTCTGGCTGGCCAAGAAAGTCTACCCGGACCGATTTTTGGACATTGACCTGAAAGATAAGGTCAATGGATATTATAAGGCCCTGTTTAACAAGACCATGGATCAGATGGGGGGAAATCTAGATGATAAAATTTGGATGATAAAATCTGATGACAAAATTTAATCATGGGATCTTTTAAAACCAAAGGAGCGATTCTGCTGCTGATTTTTTTGCTCCTGCTTCTTTTTATGGCTTCCGTGTCCATGGGCCGGGTTTTTATTTCCGGATCAGAGCTTTTCACCCTTGCCGCCAATTTTTTTTCTGGGAACGAGATAACCCAGGATCTTGTGTCCAAAGAGCTGGTGTTCTGGTGGATCAGGTTTCCCAGGTGTGTCATGGCCGTACTGGTCGGATCGGGCCTGGCCGTGTCCGGGGCTGTTTACCAGGCCCTTTTTCGAAATCCCCTGGTTTCCCCGGATATTTTAGGCGTTTCTGCAGGATGCACCTTTGGGGCAGCCCTGGGGCTTATTCTTCCCTTTGACTCTTTTTCTCTGGTTCATGTCCTGTCATTTGGTTTCGGACTTCTGGCCGTGTCCTTGAGCGTGGGGCTTGCCAAAATTATTGCCATAAAACCCGTGATCGTGCTGGTATTGGCCGGCATGGTTGTGCTTTCTTTTTTTAATGCCATGCTCATGGTGTTGAAATATTTTTCAGATCCCTATGAAGAATTGCCCAGTATTATTTTCTGGGTCATGGGCAGCCTGTCCCGGGTGACCTGGGATAATGTTCTGGTCATGGCTCCCTTTACCCTGGTGGGGCTTGCGATTTTTATTATCCTGGGATTCCGGCTCAATATCCTTTCTCTGGGGGATATCCAGGCCAGATCCTTAGGCATGAACCCCGTTTTTTTCAGGAGGATGCTCATTGTTGCAAGCTCATTTATGGTGGCCATATCCGTGGCCACCTGTGGTCAGATTGCCTGGATCGGCCTGATTATTCCCCACATGGCCCGGGCTGTTACAGGACCGGAACATGAAAAAATGATCCCCATCACTGCCCTTTTAGGGGGAATATTTCTTCTGGCAGCTGATTCTGCTGCCAGAACCGTTTCAACGGCTGAAATCCCCGTGGGAATTATTACAGCCCTGACCGGTGCCCCTATTTTCGGATATCTCATGATTAAAAACAGGGGGACGGGATGGCTGTAAGCCTTGAGTGCAGAGATCTTTGTTTTTCCTTTGAGGATCATCTGGTGCTGAACCATATTTCGTTTTATGTCCGGGCCGGCCGTTTCTGTGCTGTACTGGGACGGAACGGGTCGGGAAAGACCACCTTGGTTCATTGCCTGAACCGGATATTAACCCCGGATTCGGGAAAGATAATGGTCCATAATCAGGATATTTCTTTTTTATCTCAAAATGAGATCGCAAGACAGATCAGCCTGGTTCCCCAGGAGCATCTGGATATTTTTCCTTACCGGGTCATTGATGTGGTGGTCATGGGGCGGGCTCCATTTTTAAAGATGTCGGCCCGGCCGGAAAAATCTGATTATGATATGGCAGAAAAGGCCTTAAATTCCCTGAATGCCGGAGCCCTGGCGCCTAAAAATTTTAATCGAATTTCAGGTGGGGAACGTCAAATTACCCTGCTGGCAAGGGCACTTACCCAGGCAACCCTCATCATGCTCCTGGATGAGCCCACCAACCACCTGGATTTTAACAACCAGTATCTTCTTTTGTCTTCGGTAAAATCCCTGTGCCGATCCAAAGGCATCAGCATTGTGGCATCCATGCATGACCCTAATATGGCAGCTTTGTTTGCCGATGACGTGATCATGATCAAGAACAGCAGCATAATGGCTCAAGGCTCTGCCGGACAGGTGATGACTAAAGAGAATATTTCAAATCTTTATGACACTGCTATCGGACATATAAAGCTGAATGATCATAAAAAAATGTTTTTCCCGGAAAATATTTTAAACCGGACGGATGAAAAGGATTAAAAAACATGACAGCTGATTTCCCGACAATTGTTTACTACCTGGTCACAGGGATAGTTATACTTGAACTTTTGGGTGCAGGTTTGAAAAAAACAAGCATGGCACACCTGTTTTTAATCCTCAGGACCTGTACCTGTCTTGTCGGTATAGTTTATATTGCCTTTTTTGTTGGAAGACCCCCCTTGTTCGGTCCCTTTGAAGCCATGGTTTACATCATTTTTATCATGGGAATTCTGGCCCTGGCGTTTGGGAAAAATCATGGACGTAAAAATTATTTTTTTGGGTTCAACAGCCTTGTGGTGCTTTTGATTTTACTATCACAAACAGGTGAGTCCATGGCCCTGAATGATGATTATTACATGTACACCAATATATGGGTCATTTTGTTTTTCAATCTCAGGCTGCTGTCAGCGGCATTCCTTGCCCATGGGGCCGCCATCTATATCTGTATTGTATTTTTAAAAAAAGAAGAGGATATCCTGGCTGCCGGGGCTCGGAACATACTTCTTGCCGGCACTTGTGTCTACCTTGCCAGTGAATGGGCAGGGTCTTTGTGGTGCCTGAACTGGTTCGGGGATTCCTGGCGATGGAGCCATGGATTTTTTAAGGCCTCCATTCTCTTTCTTCTGGTTATGGCAGTCTGTCACCTGCCGGCCGTGATAGCCCGGAACAGGATTGGCAGGGGGATTATTGGAACCCTGCCCGGCATTTTTATTTTATGGATGATATTTTTTCATTAAAGGATTTTCCCATGATTCAGCGCTTAAGTTCCGTCAAACTTGCCTTTTACAATCTTATAATCCTGATTTTGTTAATGGGTATAGGTGTCTTTTTATCCCAAACCTTTAAAAATGAGTTCACCCTTATGAATAATACCGGGATCTTTGACTGGCTTGCCTTTACCTGTAAGTTGACTCCAGGCCTGGTTATCTGGTTCCTGTTATTGTGTGCTGGTGCGGCTTCGTTGTTTGTTAATGCGCTTTGCTGCACCCTGGCCCGGCAACTGGTCCTGGCAAAAAAATCAGGTGTGTTAAAAAACTGGCTTTTTTTTATACTCCACTGCCTGTTTATCATTGTGCTGGCTTGTCACGGCCTGATTCTGGTGGTTGGTGAGAAGCAAAGTCATGTGATTCTGGGTCCGGAACAAACTCAGGATTTCGGTCAATATACGATTCAGATATCTGATATAGTTTTTACCAATGATATCAATATATTGAAAGCCTCAAAAAAGAAAAGACGACTCATGATGACCCGGAAAAATATCCAGATAGATAAAAATTATGTAAATGTAACCCTTTTAAAGGATTCAAGTCCCCTTGTTTCAAAAAAAGTCATGATGCTGTCGCCCTTAAGATACAAATCCCTTCAGGTCACATTGATCGAATTTGTGGACATGGAAGGCGACAACGGGCTGGGAGTGAATTTAACCTTGACGAAAAATGTTTTAAATGGTTTCTTTTTTAGTGTGTACGGAGTCATGATTCTGGCCCTGGCAGGATTTACTGCTGTTACATGGAAAAAAAGTGGATTTGAAAAGGAGAAAAAAATATGAGCAAACGAACATGCCCTGAACCTGTAACACCTGTTTTGGACAGACCCCTTGAGGGCGCAGAAAAAAAACTTGTGATTCAGATGATTTCATCTATTATCCGGCCGGATACCATTGTGGAACAGGTGGTGGCCGGTCCTAAATTTATGGCAGTGGTTGCGGGCGGCCGTATGGGGTTATCATCCATGCTGGGGGCAAAACCCAAGCAAGGTGAAATTGATCTTTTGGACAAAGTAATCGGCAGGCCGGTTAAAGAGGCGGCAAACTATATCCGACAGTCCTCTCCTTTTGCCATATCTTTGGGTTTTGCCGCTCTTAATGCCGGCAATACACCGGAGCCCGGCAGTGTTGAGCCCTCTGATTTTCCGGCAGATGAACTGATTGCCGGGCTGGGAAAGGATAAGATCACAGGTCTTGTGGGAGAATTTCCCTTTGTAAAACATCTGGGTGAAAGAGTCGGCATTCTGCATTTGTTTGAACTTAGACGTGTACCGGGCGCCGTGCCAGAGGATCAATGGGAAACAGTGCTGGCCAGGCTGGATGTCCTGGCTCTCACAGGTACGGCACTTCTGACACGCCATATGGCCTGGTACCTGTCCCGGGCTCACCAGGCAAAAATTGTAATTTTAGGGCCCACAACCCCGGTATCACCGATATTGTTTGAATATGGAGCAAATTTTTTGTGCGGATCAGTGGTTACGGACATGGAAAAAGTGGCCGGCGGTATCAGGGCCGGGATTTCGTTCAGCGAGATTAAAAAGAACGGCGGCGTGATTTTCACCCAATGGGAAAAAAAGGATTTATTAAACGATTAAAATGACGCGGCAACTGCCTTGACTTCATCCCTGGTCAACCGTCTGTTTAAGGTGCAACTTTGGGTTTTTATTTTTAATGTGATTTCTTTTATTTTTTTTTCATCATGGGGTATCTTGTGCAGGTTTAGATATTTTTGAACCAGGTGCTTGCCGCACAAGAGATTCAGGTAAAATTTTTCTTCTGAAATATTGCCGAAATCCCCACCTGCATGGGTGCCGGCCACATGGGTTTTGACAGCATTGCCAAACACGGGGGTATTGGCAGTCAATAAATGGTCATGGGTTTGTTCATAAATGATGGAATCAACATATTGATAATAGGCTTTAAATGTGGTGATATCATCAGTGTTAAGGTTGATATCAAAGCCCTGGTCCTGAAGTGTTTTTGCCACAGTATAAAGGTCTGCAATCCCATTCCTTTCTCCAATACCCAGGGCAGAGGCCTCAAGAACCCTTCCGCCTGCAAGGATACCCATTACAGAGTTTGCCGATGCCATGCCCATGTCATTATGGCAGTGAATCGAGATTCTTGTGTCTCCGGTTTTGGAGGAAAGTTTATTTATTTTTTCAAAGATCTGGTTGGGGGCCATTATTCCCGAGGTGTCAGGTAAAGAAAGTATATCTATATGATGACGACTTAAAAATGAAATACATTGATCTAAAATATGATCATCAGATCTGCCTATATCCAGCATGGCAATGGAGATGGCGGCATTGGGGCGTTCTTTTCTTATAAAACCAATGGTTTTAGAAAGATCATGAAGAATTTGATCAAGATTATCTTTTGTCTCATCATTTTTCATATGCAGATGGAAATGCAGATCAGTTACATGGGTATCCAGCAGAATGGCGGCATCATGGATATTGGCTCTTCCCATGGCAGCAATACGGATATTATATTTGTCTTTTTGGGCATGATGGCAAAGTGTTCTGATCGTTTCGGCTTCCAGGTCATGGGCAGGGGGGTAGCCTGCCTGGCAGATATCTACCTTTAGTTGTTCCTGGAATTCTAAGATTTTTAACCGCTGCGGAAGAGAGAACATTAACCCTCTATATTGCATGCCTTCCCTGAGGGTTTCATCAATGATGACAATTTTTTTATTTTTCATGGTGTTCCCTTGTTGGATTAAATGGGGTTGGATTAAAACAGGGGCGGATTAAAATACCCATGAATCAATTTGGGAAAATGGATGGATAATTGTTTGATGATGGTTTCCATCCCCAAAGGTCTGCCATAGTCTTCTGTTTTTAACATAAGCTCACAGTATTTTTTAGGATCATAGTTCAGGTTTCGCCATTGGATCATGTCTATTTTATAAGTATCAATAAATTTTTTTAATGCTATAAATTCTTTTTCAGAATCTGTAAATCCCGGGCAGTTAAGATAGTTGATGGAAACAAACTTTCCCTGCTGCTTTGCCACATGAATACTTTTTAGAACATCGGCAAATTGATAGGATTTGGGTCTGAAATAGGTTTGATAACAATTTTCTCTGACGGAATTTAAGCTGACTCTCATGGAATCAAGCCCGGCTTTGCATAGCTTTTCAACATGCCGGGGCAGACTTGCGTTGGTGTTCAGGTTGATGGTTCCTTTGTCCGTTTTCTTCCGGATGAGCCTTATGGCAGGCTCCATGGCTTTGAAAGCAGTTAAGGGCTCTCCTTCACATCCCTGGCCAAAACTGACCACCGCCTTTTTGATATGGGCAATATGCTCAAGGGACACCTGGGCGATTTCTACAGGGGTCGGGGTGAAACTGATTCTCTCCTGACAGGCGCACAGGTTATCCTGAGTTTGAAGGGAGATACACCCAAGACAATTGGCATTGCAGACAGTTGATGTGGGAAGAGGCGCTTCATACCGTTTAAGGAAAAAATTTTTTCCGGCAGGGCAGCCATATTGCAATGCGCAGGTTTCAAGATGCCGCATCAGGCGGTTATCAGGATATTTTTTCTGCATTAGCTTGACACCTTTGACAATGCCGTTTTGGGGCATTTGCCTTAGATCCTGGCGGGGTTCTTTGTCCACAAGAATGGCTGCAGATCTGAAATCTTTTTTTCCGAATCCAATAGCACCATAAGAAAATAGCGGGAGCAGATCTTTGATCCCTTCATCATCATAAGCGCAAAAATGCCGGTTCACATATCCCGGCGAGTTAAACACGGCAACAGGGAATATTTTTTCTCCCGGGTCAAAAGGGATGTCTAAAATAATTTAAAATTTGTTTTTTAGATTATAATAGCAATTGGCATTTCTTAGGGGCGCAACCATGAGATAAATGCCATGGGGTATGGTCACGATCTGTCATTTCTTCAAAACAACGGGTGTGTTGCCGGACATGCATGCGCCACCATAGCC
>NZ_JAIOSW010000021.1 GCF_021107415.1 Desulfobacula sp. | reverse complement strand
CGTGATTAATCTCTGCGTTGGCAATTGCAACATTCTCACGTGCATCACAGGAAAGCTCCTTTATCCCGTTAAGCTTATCCAGAGAATCCTCAAGCGGATAACATATCTCCTCCATGATTTCCATAGGAGAAGCACCGGGATAGGTTATTTTTATTTCGATGTCCTTTGTAGGTGTAATGGGAAAGGTATCCTTCTGCAGGTTGGGTAAAGCATAGATACCGAGCAACAGCACTGTAATCATCAGCACATTCGCTCCAGTTGGGTGTCGTGCGAAATAAGATATCATGATTTGTCCTTACTCTCATCAGGTTTACCTGCTTTAAATCCGGTTTCCTTGTCCAGCCACTTGTTAACCTTTTTGTCAGGCTGCGGTTTCAGTGCCATACCTTCAACGGCTGGAGACAGCTTGCTCAGGACAACAAGGTCATCTTTTTCCACTCCGTTCCTTATCACTGCAATCTGTCCCTGGACAAAATCAACTTTCACCGGTCTAATTTCAAGCTTGCCCTCTTTGACGATATATACTTTGTTGTTATGGATACTGGCCACAGGCAGAAGGATCTTCTTTCGCATTACCGGAGCCTTGAGCTTCACCTTTACAAAAGTATCCCTTATCAGGGGTGGCTTTTTGCCAGGTTCAGCCTTTCTGTACGGACCCTCAATTCTCACGACAATACTTTGACTCTGGGTCTGTGCATCAATTTTACCACCGGACCTGTTTACCTTCGCATCCCATACAATTGTTTTCTCCCCGGCTTTCAACTCCACCATCGCTTCCAGGTTGTCATGGAGTCTACTGTCAAAGGGTCTGTGTTTGCTATCGCGTCTTAACGGCCGCATTTTTCCAAGCGGTAACTGTGCACTCACCTCCACGGCATCAATCCCATCAGCCCTGAGTATCACCTCACCTTTGTTGACATACCCGGCTATATCAACTATCTTCTCTGTAATTCGTACATCATAGGGTGCACGAATTACCGTATTTTCTATATCTCTCTTGGCAATGGCCAGCTCTGCCTGAAGCACCTTCTGCTGTGCCCTGTTGATGGCGAGGTTATTTTTCAAGGTCTGAAGCTGCTGCTGACTTCCCAGCAGCTCGCGGGCAATTTTATCTTTCCCACTTTTCGAGAGGTGCCCGGATTTGGTCAAACCAACGGCTCGGTCATACTCAACTTTCTGGACCTGATAATCCTTCTCTGCAATTTTTACAGATTCCCGAATAGTCTGGTCGGTGAGTTTTGCTACCTCTATTTCAGCATTCAGTTTTACCAACCCAAGCTCATAAGAAGAAGGATCGAGTTTTAATATGTCACTCCCTTTCCGTATCAGTGCTCCATCCTTGAAATCTTCTGAAATCCAAATCACCGTACCATCCAGCTCTGCCTGTGCTTCCCATTCATGTGCCGGTTTTGCATAACCATACCCGACAGCTGTCGGTTGTATCTTACGGGGGACAACTTTCAGCACCCTGACAACCTTTTTACCGGTAGTCTGAGTGGCTTTTGGCGGTTCCGCTTTCATGCCTGGTGCAAATACCAATAATAGTCCTCCCAGTATTACTGGTGGAATAAAAAAAAATTTTTGCTTCCAGCTAAATTTTGCCATTTGGTAATCCTTTCCTCACGAGTTTATTCTTAATCACTGATAGAGATGAAAATATCTATTATTTCGTCATTCAGTAATACTTTTTCAAACCTGTTTTTCTTAAACTGGTAAAGTATCAATGATTCAATTATAAAAATAATTTGGACATTTTATCAAACATTGGAGTTAAATGGCAAGAGTGTGTCAGATAAAATTTTAGTTTGAGATTTCAATTCCCCTATATGAACCAGAAGAATCATTATAAGCCATTCTTCCAGATTAAAGTGTATATATAGCACATCCTACAGAAATGTTTCGGCAGAGGCAGGGGGTAACGGTGATGCTTTGGCCGGGTTTGAATCGCTGCGGAGGCACGACGCCGGGAGCAGCGATTTCACCTCGTAGCCGGACATGGATGTCCTGCGAAGTTTAGGCCAAAGTATTGCCTTTGCCCCTGCCGGGCCATTGGGAATTTAAAAATCTATTTTCGATTATTCTGTCTTGAACGCGGATGTTGGTGTTTGCCTTTAAAGGGTTTTCTTTTTTGATATTTAGGTTTTTTTGAATAATATTTTTTCTTTGGTTTGGGAAGAGGTTTGTCCAATTCTTCAGACGGATATTCACATTCGATTTTATTTCCCAGCACTTCTTCGATTTTCGGTATGAAAAATGAGCTCATTTCATCGGCAAAACTGATGGAAACCCCTGTTGCACCAGCCCTTCCGGTTCTACCGATTCTATGGATATAATGTTCAGGCTCATAGGGAAGATCATAGTTAATAACATGGCTGATGTCTTCAATATGCAATCCGCGGGCAGCCACATCCGTTGCCACTAAAATATTGATTCTGCCGTTTTTAAAATTATTTAAGACTTTAAATCGTTTGTCCTGGGCAACATCTCCTGAGAGCACACTGCATTTCTGGCCATATCTATCCAGTTTTTCCGACAGGGTTCTTGCAGTATCTTTACGGTTTACAAACAAAAGTACGCGTTTTAACTGTTCATTATTGATCAGGTTATAGACATGTTTAAATTTGTCTTTTTCAGTTGAAATATAGATGATCTGCTGAATGCTGTCGGCGGCAGCCTGTTCAGGATCTATTTCTATTTGAACCGCTCCTTTGGTTGTCCAGCTTTCTGCCAGTCTTAACACATCATCGGTCAAAGTAGCGGAAAAAAACAGGGTTTGTCGATTGTTTTTATGGGGCGTTTTTAAAATGATTCTGCGGACATCCGGGATAAACCCCATATCCAGCATTCGATCTGCTTCATCAATGACAACAATTTCAACCTTGGAAGGATTGATCAATCTTTTACCCATAAAATCAATGAGACGTCCGGGAGTTGCAACAATGATATCAACCGGTTTTTCTTTCAGCAGATTTTGCTGCTTGTTGTATCCGGTTCCACCAAAAATAGATAAAGTTCTTAAATTGGTGTATTTGGCAAGTTCCTTGAAATCCTTTTCAATTTGATAAACCAGCTCCCGGGTGGGTGCAAGGATTAATGCTCTTGGGGCTCCATTCCTGTTTTTAAACGGTTTTTTTATGAAGGCTGCTAAAATAGTGATAATGAAGCTGGCACTTTTACCTGTGCCTGTCTGAGCTTTGGCTGTGGCATCTTTTCCTTCCAGGGTATGGGATAGCAGCTTTGCCTGGATAGGGGTGCAATAGTTGAATTTTAAATCTGCAATGGCATGCATGATACTCAATGGAAGGCCAAGGTCATGAAATCTTGTTTCCCCTTCTTTGGGTTCCACAGCAAACTCATTGACAGACCATTTTTTTTCCCTGTATTTTGACTGGGGTTTTGGGGGCTGCTTTTTTTGTATTTTGGTTTTGGGCCTGGACGGCGGTGAAGGAACAAAAGTTGATGATGGAGTTGGAGATGGATCTGCTGGGCGCTTTTTGCTAAAAAGCGTTTTTAAAAATAGAAAAAATTGTTTCAATCGTTACTTTCTTTTATAGGTTAAAATTTAATAATCTGTCTGTTATCAGATGGTTTTTAACAGACAGGCAGTTGTTTGTGAAGTTAAAATTGATAAAAAATTTTTTTTATCCTCCGGCAACCAGGGGCAGCAGTTGAATTTTTGACTTGTCCGGGATGTTTGTTTCAGCAAATTTTGGGCTTGAAACAAGCCTGCCGTTTAAACGGACAACTGCACAGAATTCAACATTGTCAAGTGTTTCCAAAAGAGAAGCCATGGTCATATTTTCAGACCATGGCAGTTGTTTTTCATCCACTTCTATCAAAAGATTATTCTACACCATTTTTTTTCAAGATTTCCATGACTTCAGGAAAATCAATGCCAAGGCGTTTAACGGTTTTAACCGTCGGAATTCCGTTCTGGGTCCATCCGCGTCGCTCATAGACAGCATCTTTGAGTTGTTCGTACTGCTCTTCTCTCTTTTTTCTTAAGGCAGCGACTTTATCCTTGGAACTCATGGTGCTGATATCCATGCTGTATTTCTCTTTGAGCTGGTCATCATACCTTTCCTGTCGTGATTCATATTCCTCCACGGTCACAGGCCCGACAGCTCTGTAAGGCACGGTGTCATGCTCTCTTGTGCCAAAACCCATTTTCAGGTTGAAGATTCTCTGGAAGTTATAAACAGCCTCACTCATGGTAATGATGTCATCGGGTTTTGTTTTCCTTCCGGTAACTGCAGAAAAGAAATCAGCATACCAGCCCACATGCTTAACTACCTTGGCAGGCTCGGGTGTGTTTTTATTGTCTTCAGGAACAATATCGTTCCAGGGAAGTTTGCAAAGGCCGCAAAGGCCGAACCATGTTCTGAACATGGGGAACCAGTGAAGGGCTTCTGCCTTGTCCTCAAACGTCGGCATGAAATTATGAACCATATCAAGGAAGATGAGCCATGCTTCATCATGCTGGGGGCCTTTCAGGGCAAGTCCGTATCCCCCCTGCTGGGCAAGGGATTCCTTGGTGATGTATTCGGAAAATTCAAGCCCCTTGGATTCCATACCAATGTCCTGCATAAAGGCCGCATCTGCTCCAAAGTCTTTTGCAAAGATTTTTTTCATATTTCTGATACCTTTACCGACAATGGCACCAAAACCTTCTCCCCTTGCCATCTGATGGATGATTTCCAGAGCGTTAAACCGGTTGCCAAAGTTTAAATCCATCCCGCCGGTATGGTCGGTGGTGATCAGCTTGTTCTCAAAGCATTCCATGACAAATGCAATGGAGGTCCCAACGGAAATAGTGTCCAGGCCATAGGCATCACAATAAAAATTAATTTCAAGAATGGTGTGGGCATCAAAAAT
>NZ_JAIOSW010000260.1 GCF_021107415.1 Desulfobacula sp. | reverse complement strand
GGGGAACTTTGACCGAGCTATTGCTGACTACACGAAGGCGTTGGAAATAAACCCGGGATTACATGATACATACTACAATCGGGGAATAGCCTGGTCTGAAAAAGGGGATCTTCAACGAGCCATTGCTGACTGCAGAAAGGCACTTAGCTTAGATCCCGGTAACGAAAAATATCTAAGCGAAATATCTAAGTTGGAAAACAAAATCTAAACTTAAAAACGGGAATGTAAAATGCGCCGTACACAATTGGTATATATTACATATTTTATTCTTTTTTTAGCATTAAGCATTGGGGGGTGTTCGCAAGAAGATGAACTGAAAAAAGCAGATACGCTTTATTGGAAGATAACGAAGCTATGTAAACAGGGCCGCATTGCCGATGCTATCCCGATAGCTCAACAGCTTCTGTTAATAAAAGAAAAAATATTTGGTCCTGAGCATCCTGAGGTCGCTATCATTCTGAGAAATCTCGCAGGGCTTTATACATTCCTTGGAGATTATGACAAGGCCGAGCCTTTATTCCAAAGGGCACTTACCATAAGGAAGGAAACTCTTGATCCTGCAGATCCCCTGATAGCTCAAAGCATGAACGAACTTGTACGATTTTACGCAACCTCTGGAAAACACACCAGAGCGGAATCGATGCATCAGAAGGCTATAGCAATAAGGGAAAGAACTCTCGGCCACGAGCATCCTGATACGGCTTATTGTATGCACGACCTGGCAGGCATATATTTATCCCTTGGAAATAATGATATGGTGTTAACTTTACACCAGGGGGCTCTTGCCATGAGAAAAGAGGCTTATGGCCATGAGCATCCTCTGGTAGCTCAAAGCATGAACGAATTGGGATCGTTTTACTTGTGTCTTAGAGATTACTCCAAAGCAGAGCAGTTATTTAAAAATGCATTATCTATCAGCGAGAAATGTCTTGGCTCCGAAGACCCCTTAGTTGCTCAAAGTCTGAACAACCTGGCAAAAACTTATTCATCTCATGGAGATTATGCCAAAGCAAAACCCTTGCTTGAGAGATCCTTGGCTATAAGAAACACAACCTTTGGCCCAGAGCATCCCTTAGCTGCCGAAAGCCTGAATGATCTGGCAAGGCTTTATCACAGCATGGGTGATTATGCCAGGGTTGAGCCAATGTATAAAAGAGCTCTGGAAATACGCAAGAGGGCTTTTGGACCTGAACATCCTGCTGTTGCGAACAGCCTGAACGACCTGGCAGGGCTTTACATATTTTTAGGAGAATACGCCAGGGCGGAAAAATTCTACAAAAGGTCACTGGCGATATTTGAAAAATCCCTCGGCCCTGAGAATCTTTATGTAGCTGTAAGCTTGAACAATCTGGCAGATTTTTATGAAGGCATGGGTGATTATACTAAAAGTGAGCCGATGTACAAAAGATCGCTGTCGATATTGGAAAGCATTAACGGTATGGAGCATCCTAATATAGTACCGCCTTTAGATAATCTGGCCAATCTTTATATGTCCCTTGGAGAATATGCTAAGGCGGAGTCTTTATACTTGAGAGCGTTGGCCATATTAGAAAAAACACTTGGCCCTGAGCATCATGAGGTATCCATTCCTTTAAATAACCTGGCACTTCTTTATTGCAGGCTCGGAGATTACGCTAAAGCGGAACCCCTATACGAAAGAGCACTTATAATAAATAAAAAATTCTTTGGCTCTGAGCATACATCAATGACTCTTGGCCTGAACAACCTGGCAACAATGTATGCAGGTATGGGCAACTTTGAGAAAGCACATGATTTATATATACAAGCAGAAAGGATATCCGAAAAGCTTATCGATCAGGTGATGGGTTTTACTACAGAAAAACAAAAGATCGGGTTTCTTAACAATCAAAATTATAACCTGTATACCTTTCTCAGTCTGATAAACCAACATCTTGTCGAAAGTGCCAATGCGAGAAGAGACGCTCTAAACATCTGGCTCAAAAGAAAAGGGCTGGCGCTAAAGACTCAGAAGCGTTTCTGGGAGGCTTTAATTAAAACCGATGACTTGGAGGAAGTAAAGGTTTTTCAAGCACTTTCCCATGTCAGATTTCTGATATCAGAACTTGCCTTTGCCGGTCCAGGGAAAAAAGAATCAACTGAATATACCGAAAGAATTGCGGAACTGGAACAACAAAAGGATGAACTAGAGGCCAAGTTGTGCAAATTCAGTCAGGCTTACGCCACAGAACTGATGAAAAATAAGGCTGATTCAAAAAAAGTGGCTTGGTCCCTGCCGTCAGGATCAGTGCTGGTTGATTTCGCAAATGTACCAACATTCAACTTTCAGGCCAAAGATCGGCAAAACCTTTGGTATCCATCACACTATATTGCTTTCATGCTTCATGCTGGAGAACCGGATAATATTAAGATTATAGACCTCGGGGAGGCAAGTATTATAGATAAAACCATAACCGCTTTTAAGAAATCTATTGATAATCCAACTAACGGACTTAAAACCACGCAATTATCCCAAAAACTTTTTACCCTTGTATTCGAGCCTCTTCGAAAGCAACTGGGTTTATCGAAAAAAATATTCATCGCCCCTGATGGAAACCTGAACCTGATTCCATTTGAAATCTTTCAAGGACCTGATGGCCGTTATCTTATCGAGGACTATACGTTCAATTACATTGCAGCGGGACGGGATATGATAGGCTTTGGAAAAACACCATCAAAAAGCGGTAAATCAGTAATAATCGGTGGCCCAGATTACGATTTAAATTCAAATGAAAGGCAACAGGTAACAACTCAAAATGCACCCGGAACCTCAAGTATTGCTTCTTTTACTCAATTTTCAGATATGCGCGGATTTCACTTCGACCCATTACCCGGTTCCCAAGAGGAAGTCAAAGCCATTCAAAAGCTTTTAGGACAGGACAGTGCGCTCCTTTATACAGGCAGACAGGCTACAGAGGAAGTTCTGATGCAATGTGATAGTCCAAAATTTCTCCACCTGTCCACACATGGCTTTTTCCTGGAAGATCAGGTTTCCCGCACTTCGTTAAACGGTTTCCCTGCAAATAATTTTCCGTCTTTGCCGGATAGATCCAAACCTGTTGGAATTCAAAATCCCCTCCTTAGATCAGGCATAGCTTTAGCCGGTGCCAATCGAGCATTTACGACCGCGGGACAATCAAGCGGCATTGTTACCGCAGAGAAAATCCTGGGACTTAAGCTCTGGGGTACTGACATGGTTGTGCTTTCAGCCTGCAATACCGGTTTAGGAGAAATAAAGTCAGGAGAAGGTGTGTTTGGTCTGCGGCGCGTATTTACCCATGTCGGGGCTAAAAGCATTGTAATGAGTATGTGGTCTGTACCGGATCGTG
>NZ_JAIOSW010000068.1 GCF_021107415.1 Desulfobacula sp. | reverse complement strand
GTCCTTAAAAACTTTTTCAAAGGTTTCAATTTCCGAGCAGTTAAGACGGATGTATCTTGGAGGAAAAGGGCTGGGCTTGAAATTATTGTATGACAGGATAAAACCAGGAATTGATCCCCTGGGTGTAGACAATTTCTGGTATTGGTTTGTCCTCAAAACAATTTTTAGAGGCAGGCGAAAGAATTCATATTCTTGAACGTCTTATGAACACAAATGAAGGGATTCGAAAAGCGGATGCCACGCTGCCGGAAAGGCTTCTTTTTGAACCCCAGAAAGATGATCCGCAAAAAAGACTTGTTCCTCTGAAACCCATGCTGAAAAAATATTACAAATTAAGAGGGTATGATAATGACGGGCTTCCCCAAAAGTCTTTACTGGAAAAGCTGGGTATTTAATCTAAAAAAAATATCCTGAATCAGGAGTTCTGCAATAGGATAGCAAGTTCTTTATTGATACAATAATAGATATCTTCGTCGCTGCCATAAACATCAATGACATCTCTGTGATTGATCAGTTTTTCCACAATAAATGCTGTTAGATACAGACTTGCAATGTTAGGATTTGAAATAAGTGTTCGAAACGGGGCAACCGTATAATCAATATCAAAATCTTCTGCTTTGCAGAGAGCATCAAGGCATCTTGCTATCTGATTTTCAATACTGGATTTAGAAACCGTCTCAACTAAACCGGTTTCAATGAGTTTCATGGATACCTTATTGCTAAAGGCATCTATGTTGTCCCGGATCGTGCTGATGGCTCTCAACCTTTCACGTTCTTTGGACGATTCGATCTTAGAAAGAAGTTTTGCTTCCCTGTTTCCGGTATAAAATATTTTGGCCATTGAATTATCCTTAATTATCAAAAAACATAAAATATCAATCTGTATTTATATAATAAAAACAGGGCGTTTTTCAAGCTAAAAATTAGAAGTTCTCGATAATAATTTGTGCTGAGGTTTTTTTAAATTTATTGATTTTCAGCCTAAAGGCGATTTTTGAATAATAATCAGGCAGGTCATTTGGGTCACTGATATTAAAATGAAACGCTTCAACCTGATGCCGGGAAACAGAATCGGCTTTTGCAAGAACCATTTTTCTGTGGCTGTTTCCAATGACATGAGAGGATGCCACACGGATATTCTCGCAGATGAAAATCGGTTCAGGATTTGCCATACCAAAAGGTCTTAATCGATCAATTTCTTTGGCCAGGTTGTAATTAATATCCTCTAAATCAAGAATCGCATCTATGGCCAGAGTTTTTTGAAAATCTATTTCTAAATAAATTTTTTCCATATACCGGTTTAAGCTTTGATAAAGGGTTTGTAAATTATCTTTACTAACCGTGAGGCCACAAGCCATGGCATGCCCACCGAATTTTTCAAGCAGTGTCTCACTCTCTATCAAAGCCTGAAGGATATTAATGTTATTGATACTTCGACCGGAACCAATGGCATGGTCACCTGCACTGGATAATAAAATAACAGGACAACTATATTTTCTTGATAGTTTTGATGCAGCAATTCCTAGAACACTCGGGTTCCATTCATCATCCCATAAAAATAAAAGTTTGTTATCTAACAGGTTGGGATATTTGAGCAGGCGGCGTTCAATATCAAATGTAATTTCCTGCTCAATTATTTGTCGTTTTTTATTTAACTGGTCAAGAATAGAGGCAGTTTTATCAGCATTAACGATATCTGGCGTGGTCAGTTGTGTGACACAGATTCTGGCATGGGAGATCCTGCCGGCAGCATTGATTCTTGGAACAATTTTAAATGAAATATCATCTGAATCAATTTTTTTTGAATCAATCCGGCAGATTTGGGCAAGGGATCTTAACCCAAGCCTTGTTCCCTGTCTGATTTTTTTAAGCCCTGCAATGCAAAGCACACGGTTTTCTTTGATCAAAGGAACCATATCTCCAATGGTTCCAATGGCAAACAAATCCAGATAATCTATGAGATTGGGCTCCTTAATATCTTCCCAAAATCCTTTTTCTCTGAAAAATTTTCTTAAGCCCATGACAAGAAAAAAGGCAACACCTACACCGGCAAGAAAGTTTAACCCGGACGGACAATCTTCTCTTTTTGGATCAACCACTGCCATAGCAGAGGGCAGGGTGGAGGAAGGCTCATGGTGATCAGTGATGATGACGTCGATATCTTCAAGATTAGCATTTTTGACTGCTTTATGGCTGCTGACACCGCAGTCAACCGTAATAATCAGATCAATGTCCTGATCCGATGCCATTTGAATATGGTCCGGCGCAAGACTGTAGCCCTCTTTGATCCGATGGGGGATATACCATGATACATTGGCACCACAGTATTCAAGAAAGTCGCTGAGAAGTGCTGTGGAGGTGACACCATCTGCATCAAAATCTCCAAAAATAAGTATTTTTTCTTTATTTTCAACAGCAGTAAAAATCCGTTTTACTGCTTTGTCCAGATCCTTTAAGGCAAAAGGATCGGTAAGATTTTGTAAGCTTGGATTTAAGAAGAAAATAGCATCTTCTACCGTGGAAATGCCTCTGGCAGAAAGAAGCGTAGCCAGAAGAGGATGGCAGTCCATCCCCTGGGTTAGAAGCTCGACTATTTTCTGATCAGGCTCAAAATATTTCAGTATGGTATCCATTTAATTTAAGAAGAATTTATATAAGCAAACCATCATAAAGTCAATTTGCATTGCATTGCATTCCAATATATTGTACTCTGATTTTTCTTGAACCAACTGGAATATCAATGGCATTCGTATGCTTTTGATGGTTTAGAGCGAGCCCTGGAATATGGCAATCAATCGGCTCCAAGGATCAATTTAAATTTAGGTGCAGCATGTTGAAAGATAAATCAAATATTCAGGCTGAATCTTTGAATAAAAGATTGAAGAATAAGAAACAAGTAGAAGAGGATTTATGGTATCAAACCCAGATGCATAAAATTCTGATGAATATTTCATCCCAATATATCAATGTTCCATTGGAGGATGTGAAAGATGCTGTTAATGCAGCATTAGGAGAGATAGGAGAATTTGTTTCTGCGGATCGTGCTTATGTTTTTAATTATGATTTTGAAAAAAACATTGCAGTAAATATTTATGAATGGTGCAACAAGGGTATAGAGCCTCAAATCGATAATTTAAAAAGCAGCCCGCTGGATGCTGCTCCCGACTTGGTAGAATCACATCTCAAAGGTGATCCGGTCACTATTTATGATGTGTCAGCTCTTCCTTCGGGTGATTTAAGGGATATCCTTGAACAGCAACAGATAAAAAGCCTCATTACCGTGCCTATGTTTCATGAAGACAGGCTTGTTGGGTTTACTGGTTTCGATTCAACAAAAAGAAAGCATGTCTACACGAGCATGGAAATTGAGTTAATTAAATTTTTTGGACAGATATTAATTGGTTTAAGGATGCGTATCCAATCAGAAGAGGCGCTTTTGGAGAGTGAAAAAAAATATAGACATCTTTTTAAAAATGCTCCTGCGGGAATTTACGAGATTGATTTTGAAAAATTCAGATTCGTTAACGTGAATGATATCATGTGCAGATATACGGGTTATTCAGAAAAAGAATTTTTATCCATGCATCCCCCGGATCTTTTAACAGAAAACAGTAAAAATTTATATATTCAAAGACTTGAAAAACTGTCTGAAGGAGAAAAGCTGATCCACAATGTTGAACATAATATTATAAAAAAAGATGGTCAAACATTAAATGTTCTTTTGAGTAATGATTTTATTTATGAAAATGGAAAATTAAAAGGAGCACGGGTCGTTGCCCATAATATTACCGACCGCAAGAAGGCAGAAGAAGAAAAAATAAAAGCTCAGAAAGTTTCAGGTGAACATGAAAAATTGGCATTGGTCGGGCAGATAGCAGGAAAAATGGCCCATGATTTTAATAATGTTTTGGGTGTTATTATGGGTAACTCCCAGCTCGCACTTATAGAAACCAAAGAACCAAAAACAAAAAAAGCTCTGGAGTTGATTTTTAAACAAACCATACGGGGAAAAAATTTAACTAAAAATCTGGTTGCCTTTGCCAGGGACCAGGAACCAAAGCAGGAATTTTTCAAGATTAATGAAAAAATAGATCTGGTTCTAAGTCTGTTAAGAAAAGACCTGGAAGGAATTGAACTGATAAAGGAAAATAAAACAGGAATGCCGGACCTGCTTGCTGATTCCGGAATGATCGAACATGCTCTGGTAAATCTTGTGCAAAATTCAATCCATGCCGTTAGTATGGTTAAAAATCCCCAAATTACCATGCGGTCATATTGCGTTGCCGATAATATTTGTTTTGAAATTGAGGATAACGGGTGTGGAATTCTTAAAGAGCACCTTAAGAAGATTTATGAACCTTCTTTCACTTTAAAAGGAAGTAAGGATATAGCCGGTTTATATAAACCCGATATTAAAGGCACTGGTTATGGGATGTCCAATGTAAAAAAATATATAGAACAGCACAAGGGTAATATTTCTATTGAGTCACAATTCGGTTCAGGTACAAAATTTATTATAAGTATGCCTGTTATTAAAAAAGAATTAACAAGTGAAGAAAAAATAAAAATTCGAGAAGAAACAATACATTTTGATAAATATATTCTTCTTGTGGAGGATGAACCGGCAATTTCAGATGTACAATACAGGATATTAACACAGGAACCCTGTAGCCACAAGGTTGATATTGCAAGTACCGGGCAGGTTGCAATGGATCTGTTTGGAAGAAATGAATATGATTTTGTAAGCTTGGATTATATTCTTTTGGGGAAAATTACGGGGATGGATATATATCATCATATTCGCAAAACAAATAAAAATATTCCCATACTGTTTGTTTCAGGGAACATAGAGTTTTTAGAATCCGTAAAAGACCTGAAACAAAAAGATATTAATATCGATCATTTGTCAAAGCCCTGTCAAAACAAAGATTATGTGAACAGCATAAACAGGTTGCTGGAAATATATGAAAACGGTTTATAAGGAATACAGGGTTGATAAAACCAGGATTGGATTTATCCGGTTTATTTTTGAGGCCTATGAAGGTGTGGCCGTGGCAACAACCCTGGATGCTAAAAACGGTCATATACGGCTTGCAATAGCACCGGATCGAATGGAATCAGCCCAAATGATTGTTGAAGAGTTAAAAAAGGATTTTATGTTTAATGAAGTATAAAGGATATGCATATATATATACCATTGGCTGTCAGATGAATGTATATGATTCTGAGAAACTGGCTGCAATATTGAATTCTTACGGGTTTGAAAAAACCGATGATATGGACAAAGCCGACATTGTGGTCTGTAATACCTGTTCGATCCGGCACAAGGCAGAAGAAAAAGCATTTAGTTTTCTGGGAAGGTTTGCCAAAATTAAAAAAAGGAAACCTCATCTGATCACGGTCATGGCAGGGTGTGTGGCCCAGCAGGAGGGGGAAAAAGCATTTTCACGGATTCCGCATCTTGATATTGTTCTGGGTACCCAGGCATTTTCAAGGTTTGGTCAGGCTATTGATGCCGTAAAGTCCGGTAAACAAAGAGTGGTGGACACTAAAGACTCCCGGATGATTTATGAAGCCCTGCCGGATATATCAGACACATCTTTTTTTGATGAAAATAAAATTTCCAGATTTGTTACCATTATGCAGGGGTGTGATAATTATTGCACCTATTGCGTGGTGCCCTATGTCCGTGGCAGAGAAAGAAGCCGGTCACCGGAAAGCATTGTAGAAGAGATCTCTTTGCTGGCTCGGTCCGGTGTCAAGGAGGTAACCCTTTTAGGGCAAAACGTAAATTCATACGGACAAAAAGAAGGTCAAATTTCATTTGTACAACTTTTGACTAAGATCAATAAAATAAATGGAATCCATCGAATACGATTTGCCACTTCTCATCCAAAGGATCTTTCCATAAATTTGATTTTTGCTATCCAGGAGCTTGATAAAGTCTGCAACCATCTTCACTTGCCGGTACAGTCCGGATCAAATAAAATTCTTAAAAAGATGAACAGAGGATATACCCGGGAAAAATACATATTCCGGATTAAGGCTTTAAAACGCGAATGCCCTGATGTTGCGCTTTCAACGGATATCATTGTAGGGTTTCCATCGGAAACCCGGGAAGATTTTAATGATACCATGAACCTTTTACGTGAAATCCAATTTGATTCCATATATGCTTTTGCATATTCTGATCGGTCATCCGCGCCTGCAGCAAAGTTTTCCGAGCAGATTGATGAGAAACAAAAACGTGAAAGGTTAAATAATCTCCTAGAATTACAGGAACATTATACCCAAAAAAAGAACAAAGAACTGGTGGGAAAGACATTAGAAGTCCTTGTTGAAGGTAAAAGCCAAAAAAAACGGGATGGATTTGAGCAAACCCTGAAAAATTTGGAACACCGGAAAAATTTAGTACAAATGGCAGGCAGGAGTGAGTCCAATAAAATCGTGCATTTTCCATCCGAACATGTCAATATAGGCGATATTATCAAGATTAGAATTGAAAATGCATATCCCCATTCATTGTGGGGTCATCCTGTGGGAGCTTGAGAGCAAATGAAAAAAAAAGCTGTAAAGATTGGACAAAATTCCCTCTGTCCATGTGGAAGCGGGAAAAAATATAAAAACTGTTGTCGAAACAAAAAAATGGAAGTCAGTATCAAGGAAGAGTACAAAAGAAGATATGATATCAATCTAAAAGAACCTTACCAGATCGATGGCATTAGAAAATGCGGGGAACTTTTAATGTCAATTCTCAACCAGGTTGAAAAAATGATCAGACCCGGGCTCAAAACAGAAGATATCAATACCCTTGTTCATGAAGAAACCATTAAGGCCGGGGCGATTCCGGCACCCTTAAATTACAGGGGCTTTCCTAAAAGTGTCTGTGTCTCGGTCAATGACGTCATCTGTCACGGCATACCCGGCGATCGTGTTTTAAAAGATGGCGACATTGTCAATGTGGATATCACACCCATACTTGACGGTTATTATGCAGATGCCAGCAAAACCTTTTTTGTGGGAACTCCTACTGAACAAGGAAAGAGAATCGTCAGTGTGGCTGCCGAATCCTTAAAAAGAGGGATCCAGGAAATCGCTCCCGGTGCAACATTGGGTGATATCGGTTATGCCATTCAAAGTTATGCAGAGTCTTGCGGCTGTTCCGTGGTTCGGGAGTTTATCGGCCATGGTGTCGGCATTGATTTCCATGAACAGCCCCAGATTCTCCATTTTGGAACCAGGGGGAAAGGTATCTGCCTTGTCCCGGGTATGGTATTCACCATTGAACCCATGGTTAATCTGGGGAAAAAAGAGCTTCATGTGCTTGAAGACAGATGGACAGCCGTCACAAATGACGGGTCTTTATCTGCACAGTTTGAGCAGACCCTGCTGGTAACTGAAATCGGGTGGGAAAGTCTGACGCCCTATGAGCTTTAAAAGCTTTGGAATTGTCTTTTTTTCATATGCCTATATTGCATTTGTGGGCTTAAGTTCGGTTATAATGTTCCCCATTGCCTGCTTTATTCGATTGCTGACTCAATTTTTTGATAAGCGGCTTATTTTATTGAATCTATTTACATCTTTCTGGGCTTGTCTATATATCTGGTGTGTGCCAATATGGTCGGTAAAAATAACAGGCCGGCAAAAGATGGACATGAAAAAAAGCTATGTCATCGTATCAAACCATCAGTCGCAGCTTGATATCCTTATGGCTTATCGTCTTTTTTTCCCCTTCAGGTGGATTTCTAAGGCGGAAGTGTTTAAACTGCCGTTTATTGGGTGGAACATGGTATTAAACGGGCATGTAAAACTCAAAAGAGGTAATAAGGAGAGTATTCGGCAGATGATGGATCAGTGTGAACAACTTTTAAAACAAAATATTTCCATCATGCTGTTCCCGGAAGGAACCCGGTCAAAAACAGGAATTGTAAAACCCTTTAAGCCGGGTGCGTTTATTCTTGCCAAAAAAACGAAGAAACCGATTCTGCCTCTGGTGATCAATAATACCAAGGATGCCCTGCCAAAATATTCTCTAAAACTTCAGGGCAAATATCGGATAAAAATCAGAGTCATGGATGAAATACCCTTTTCAATATTTGAGCATATGGAGATCGATGATATTGCAAAGATGGTACAAAAGATGATCAGCTCCCATGTCAAGGAGCACATTGTTCTGGAACAGGAAAAGTATATTGGTGGACTTACAGACTGCTGACTCCGGCAATCGAAATGGTTTTAATCCTTTCAACAAACTGCTGTGTAAGGACGCTATCGGCTATATGGGTATAGATCTTACCATCTGCCTGGACGCCTCTGATTTTTCCATCATATAAAAACCATTGAAGAAGTGTTTTTGATAATACCTCTCTGTTGGAAAATGTTTTTGTTTGAAAGTTGGAAAATGGTTTTGGTTCCGGTATGTAACCATCTATATCAATCAAGTGCTTCATAAAATTTAAGATTCTTGAAAGCCTTAACAGGGTAACCGCTTGTATTCTTGTTGTTTTATCATTTAATGGAAGTGCACTAGACCGCATCAGGCAAAAGCTTTTTGGCAGAATTTTTCTATCCTTGCAGAGCTGATAATCAAGGCTTCCGGGTGCCGGATAAAAAATTGACAGCCCGGCAAGGGTCCTTTTTTGTGTCAGGTATAAAAGATCATCCAGAGAACTTTGTGCAGTCTGGCCGGGTGCGGCAGCAATAATATATGAAACGCATTCAAGATCATACTTCTCAGCCAGTAAAAGAGCCTTTTCAAAAGCAGCTCTCACATCACGCCGGTTAAATTTTTTTAATTGATCTTTTGATGTTGATCCCAAAGAAAGATTGAGGGTTTTAAAACCCGAGTTTTTCATCAATGAGACGATTTCCTCATCAAGTGCCGGAGGATACAATCCATTCATGGCCCGAAGCTCTACATCTTTATTTGGAAACAGGCATTGGATTTTTGAAAAAAGTTGAAGAAACCATTGTTTGTTTAAACATAGGTTTTCATCTTCAAAATCAATAAATCCAATGTCATGATCCTTTGTCTGATATTCAAGCTCCAGGATTACATTTTTAACGGAACGCTGCCTGAACGGTGCATAGGAGGATGCGGCAGATACAGAACAATATGAACACTGCATGGGACAGCCCCTGCTTGAAACAATAATACTGGAGCCTCTGTTTTTTCTCTGGTAAAAATCTTGATTGATCAGATCTGTGGCAGGTATTGGAAGGCTGTTAAAGTCTTTGATCCAGGATGGGTTTGAAATAAATATGGACTCATTTTTTTTAAAGGCAATTCCGGGAATCTGTTCTAAATCCGAATCGTTCTTTAGCGCCTCACAAAGCTGTGCCATGCTGGTTTCCCCTTCACCTCTCAGCACAAAATCAACAGCAGAGCATGCCAGTACTTTTTCAGGAAATATTGTAGGATGATGACCCCCCAATACGATTTTACACTGCGGATAAAATTTTTTAATGGTTTGGGCTGTTTTTAAGGCTTCATTACAATAAGCCGTAAACAAGGAGGATACGCCCACAACAAAGGGTTCTTTATCCCGTATTTTTGTTCCGAGATATTCATAGCTGTATCCAAAATGTTTAAATGCATAAAAAAGGGAAAAAGCCGTGACATCGCTTTTACCA
>NZ_JAIOSW010000304.1 GCF_021107415.1 Desulfobacula sp. | reverse complement strand
AACCTTTGATAAATTAAAAATATCATAAATCTCCATTACCTATAAAACATAACCGTAAAGGTAAGCGGTGGCGCACTTTTTTTCCGTCCGATTCACCATCAGGTTCAATAGATTGAAACCGACCTTTCAGGTCGTGTCAATCCTTATAGGTTATATGGTTTTCAGACTATAACAACAGCTTTACTTATAACCGATTTTATCTGATAATGGTATTTTGCTTTTTACAAAAATACCGTTAGCTCTCGCAATCTCATTGTCGTTTGAATCGTACAAAATCGATTCACCGATAAACTGGGAACGATTCTGATAAACAACCTTACCGATTGCTTTTACAACACCTTCTGATACAGGGCGGGTAATATATGTTGTAAAACTGGTTGTTAAGACAAAAAAATTTTCAACTAAAGAATTGGCTGCAAAAAAGGCTGCATTGTCTAACGCAAGAAAATATAATGCACCGTGCATGGCTCCTGCAGCGTGGTAGAACTCCTTTTTTACAGGCAGAATGATGTGTGCTTCACCTTTTTTGATACTCACTTTGGCACCGGCCAATTGTACAAATGATGCGGAATGCATCATATTTTCCAATTTTGTAAAATGTTCACTATTTGTCATTAATTATCCCTTCTCAGCGCATTCCGTAGGCCAATGCCTGGATATCGCCTGACGTCCAAAACCTATTTCCATTTGAACCCTGCTTCCAATTCAGTGCCTGGGCGATATTTAAGCTGCATACCCCTTAAAAAATTACGTAAAATCTGATTTTTGCAGTCACGATAGTGTTTATGGCCCGGCCTGCGGAAAAACGCACTTAATTCATGTTTACTGATGCTCAAATCAGCCAGATCCATAATCTCCAATACATCTTCGGCTTTCAGGTTTAAGGCGATTTTTAATTTCATGAAAATGATATTGTTAGTTAACCGCTTCTCCGGTTCAGGTTGTGCCCCTTCCTTTTTGCCCCGTTTATCATTAATCAAACCATTCAGAAAAATAGCCAAATGAGTATCACTGCATTTCTGATATGCAGGATCATCATCTTTTTTTAGCCAATCGCTGATCTGTGCCCGCGTTACCTGGTGATCAGTTAAGCCGAATATCGCAATCATTTTCGAATCATTAAAGTCGAAAACATAGCGGATACGGCGTAAAATATCATTATTTGTCATAAGTATGTCCCTTTCAAAACGACAGTTGCTCTGTTGTTAAATTAATAACTTAGTTTAGAACTAGCGAGACGGTTTAAACTGACACCGGCTTCTGCCGCTTTAATGGCAAGTTCACGATGGACATCCGGAGGAACCCGAACCATAAATTTCCCGCTATAATTCTTAATAGCAATAGGTTCAGGAATTTTCTCTTTGTTGTTCTTCATGTCCGCTATTACATCAGCGACTATATTTCGAATTCCTTTTAAAGCAGATTCCGGGGTCTTGGACAGCCAGCTTAAGCCAGGCAGTTCTGCACATAAACCCACATATTCATCATCGTCCGATGACCAGGTCACTCTATATGTATAGTGATCATTTTTTAGTGCCATTTTCCACCTCCAATCTTTCAATAGCTTTTAATACCTGTCTGACCTGGTATGATTTTGCTTTCCCTATTGAGTTCTGAATATTAACACGAGGATCGCCACTCCATGGGGTTTTATATACCCTGTGGCTTGAACCTGATTGTCGAGGGTCTCCAAAATAAAAATCACACACTTTGCACAATTCTGAAAACTTTACATCTTTGGAATTATTTTTAAACTGCTTTAATTTTTCAGCTATGCCTTTCATGTAAAAATGATACTATTATTGATATCAATGTCAAGTTAAAATATTTTTGCGTGATGAAAATCATACAGTTGGATTTTTGAAATATGGTCGAACTTAAAACTCACCGATTCATGCCGGGTAGTTAGACATTAACCAATCAAGATATTCAAATAAAGTATTCAATGCATGTTTTTTTTAACGCAAACATCTACGGCATGAGCGTAGAATGTTTTTGTTGTCTTAGCAGCCACTCATATGCTGTTATGACCTCTACCCATTTTGGTAACATATCAAAGGGTACTGCCATGTCCCCGGTTATCAATAAGCTTCTGCCATTTTTAAGCCTCTTTCTGGCTTTTTCCAATCCGTTTATTTCCCGGCTGAAATTATTTTGGTGTAAGGTCTCTGTGACCTGAATAAGAACCGGGTTCTCAGTTTCAGGGAAAACTACAAAATCACATTCATAACCATTCTTTAAAAAGAAAATAGCTTCTGTAGTATTGCGGATCCCGGTAAAAACAAAATTTTCAAGTAATTTGCCCCGGTCCTCTGAAAAAGTATACCGGATGGCAGAGGCAATTCCATTATCATAGAGGTAAATTTTTTTATTACTCATCTCTCTTTTCACTACTGCCGGATCATACTTTTCCACATATGTTACCATGTAGACAGAAAAAATTTGATCTATAAGCCGATAGATAGAATCTTTACCGATTCTGATTCCCCTGGATTTCAAATCATTATAAAGTTTGTTGACAGAAAATTCTTTTGTAAATGAACCGATGAGGCGTTTAATAAGATATTTGAGGATTGATGCATCCCGAATCTCATATCTATCCATTAAATCCCGATAGAGCATGACATTAAAATATTCCTGTAAAATGTTTGCCTTAAAATGGCTTTCCATGTCAACCAACTCAGGATATCCTCCCCAGGTAAGGTATTCATCAAAGCTGTTTTTAATTTTTGCCCGATTTTTTGTAGAAGATACGTCTTTGGAATCAATGCTCCTGAAAGATAAGAATTCCGGGAATGATAAAGGCATGATTTCAAAAGAAAGACTTCGACCCCTAAGCGAGGTGGCAATCTCCTTTGATAGCATTTTTGCATTTGAGCCGGTAAGGAAAATTTTTCTGCTTACCGTGTCATACAGGCGGCGGATGTACTTTTCCCATTCCGGAATTCCCTGGATTTCATCAAAAAAAATATAGAGGTCATCCAATTTCTGATCAGGATAAAGTTCAAGATAGGCATCAAGGATCTGGTCATAACCGGCATCAAAATCAAGGCGTTCATCTTCAAAATTAAGATAAAAAATCTGTTCTCTTTTTATACCAAGTTTTTCCAGACTTGCTATGAGTTGAAAAAAATACCATGTTTTCCCGGCCCTGCGCGGGCCAATGATTGTAATAATCTTGCCCAGATCAAGGGGAACGTTCAAATGCCGGGGCTTAAACGGTGGCAGCGGTCTCAAATGAAAATCTTTGATAATTGTTTTTAAAATTTGTTTCATAGATTTATTTTCCTTATTTTAAGGAAAATGTCAATGATTATTTGTTTTTAATTAAGGAAAAATTTTTATTTCATTTTTAGATTGTTAAATATTGTCATTGCAAAACAGCCTCTTTATTGTTTAATTTACTGGCCTGTCCACGTGCAGTGGTTTGTCCTAACGTCTAAATCAGTGGGCGCGGCTTTTTGCGCTCCGCTGAATTTGTTTGTTCGGTTTTTTTTGGTGCTTCTGGATTGCTTTTTTAATAAAATCCCACTCAATTTGTTCAAAAGTTTTCCAAGCTTGTATTAAATTTTTTTCGGCTTCATCCCAATTGTCGTTTTGCAACCCATTTAATATAGCTTCATTGCTAAATAAAACTTCCATCTCATAAGTTCTATTTACTTTTCCACCCTTTTTATCAAAACCATTTCCTGTAAGTAAACTTTGATTTTTTTGATCAAATTCTTCAATAAGTTGTTGGTAATTGGAGAGCTGCTTGAATTCGTCTGATAGCCAAAGATGTATGCGTACAGAATTTTCTCCTTCTTCATCAGGCAAACCGAAAAATTTCCATATTGGATCATCTCCGTTCAATTGCAAATAGGTCCAGATCTATGACCGCAAATGGCGGTTGGCATTCATTTTGCTTCTAAAGCAAACAAGGAGGACACTTTCATTATCAAGTCAGAATTTTTTATCGCTTTCTTGATTTCAGGCAATATCCTGTCTCTGTTGTTTT
>NZ_JAIOSW010000222.1 GCF_021107415.1 Desulfobacula sp. | reverse complement strand
CAAACAAAGTGGTGGTAATCAGGTTAAATAAAGAATGGGCAAGCATTGTCCGGCTGTTAAAAAAAGGTGCGATCTGCTTTATCCCGGGATAAGCATTAATATCTTTTTTCAGGGCTTTGAAGTCATCTGGATAACAGAGTTGGAAAAGTTCTTTTATCCCTTGGCAATGGGCGTGTTGTGCTGCCTGTTCTGATTTGAACAGTCTCAGGGATAAGACGGCCCGGGTTCTATTTTCCGGTTTAGTTTCTATCTTTAGACCCGGGTAGCCTTTTTGTGTAAATTCTTTTTCTTGACGTATGATAATAAATTCTTCAAGGTTTTTAAAATTCCATTCTTTGATATCAATACTTTCGTATTTTTTTTGGGCCATATCAAAGGCATTGCTTTTTTGCGGGGCTAATGCTTCAGAAAATTCCTTTAAAATGGAATAGTCCCTTAAGGCTTTCATTTCTTTCCCTTTTTCATCCCTGATGGAGATTCTCATTTTTAAATGGTCCGGCAGTTCTTTATCAGACCAAAGCGTCGCGGGGATGACAAGATCAAACTGTTTTTGAATAAAAGAAGAAAGTAAAGAAAACAAGGGTTTATTTTTTTTGGGCATTTTTTTGGCAATGATGGCAGCTTTCTCAGATATCGGCAAAAGTTTTACCCGGTATTTTTTGGGAAGCGCCTTTATCAGGGCGGCAATTTTTTCTTCAAACAGGCCTGGAACCAGTCTGTCCACGCTGTTTTTTGAGACAAGTAAAGCTGAGGAAACAGGCACTTTTACAGTGATGCCATCTTCTTTGGAACCCGGATTGAATTCATATTCAAGCCTGAATTTGGCTTGCTCCATAGTCAGCGTGTCAGGAAATAATGATAATTCATCCTTATCAATGGAAGCTTTTTGAAGATCTTCCATAGTCATTTTTAAAAAATTCTGGTTTTTCTGATCTTTAATAAATTTGGAAAAGGTTCTAATATTATAAAAAAGCGTTGAAAGCCTTGACTGGTAAAAAAGGTAAATATCATCGGGGGATGCAAGAATATCTTTTTTCCGGGTTTTATGTTCAAGGGTTTCAAGTTCATCAATGAGCTGCTGATTATGGGTCATAAATTCAAATTTTTGATGGATTTCCCCCTGGACCAGGGCATGGCGGATAAATATTTCTCCGGATTCCTGGGGGTTTATCCTGCCATAGGCAATACTGCGGTTATTGACAATAATCAGCCCGAACAGGGAAATTTGTTCCCTGGCAATGACTTCTCCACGTTTTTTTTCCCAGTGGGGATCAGATTAGGTATAGGTGCAAAGGCCTTTGCCTATTTGTTCCAGCCAGTCAGGATCAATATTGGCCACTGTTCTTGCGAAAAGCTGGCTGGTTTTGATAAATTGTGCCGCTACAATCCAGTTGCCGGCATTGTTAAAAAGACCGGACCCGGGAAATATCATTGCCTGCTGACCTTTTGCGGCATTGAAAATATTTTTTTCTTTTTTAAGGGCAATGTTGGCAAGATACCCTGATAAAAGGGATTTGTGCAATGCAATATATAATGGCCCGCCAATATCAAACTCTTTGGCCTTCATCCCCTTGGTCCCTGTTTGAAAGGGGACTCTTTGTTTTCCCTGTATATCATGCTCTTTTAAGATTCTAATAATTTGTCCTCGGATCTCGTTCCATTCCCTCAGGCGTTTGAAAGACAGGAAATGGTCCTGGCAGTATTTTTTGAGTCTGGATCGGGACTTTAGTTTTTTTTCAGCACTTTTATAGGCATTCCAGATATTTAAGAGGGTAATAAAATCAGAACTCGGATCCTTAAACAAAGCATGCTTTTGATCTGCTGCCTGGGATTTTTCTGCCGGACGCTGCCTGGGATCTGAAATGGCAAGAGCAGTGGCAATAATGGTGGCTTCTTTCAGGCACCCCTTCATGTCAGCTTCTATTAAAATTCTGGATAATTTGGGATCAATGGGAAGTTTTGCCATGATTTTGCCAATTTTTGTGAGAGCATAGGCTCTTTTTTCTGTCTGCCTGTTTTTGTTTTTTTTTTCTTTAATGGCACCCAGCTCAATCAGGGTGTCAAACCCGTCCTTAATACTTTTGGAGGCGGGTGCATCAATGAACGGAAAGGTTGCGACATCCCCGAGATTCAGGGCGATCATCCGCAATATGACTTCGGCAAGATTGCTTCTTAAGATTTCAGGAGAGGTAAAAAAGGGTCTTGCCCCAAAATCATCTTCATCAAACAGCCGGATGCAAACCCCGTTTTCAACCCGGCCGCACCGTCCCAGTCTCTGGTTGGCGGAAGACTGGGAAATGGGAGTGACAGGAAGTGCCGTGGTTCGTGTTCGGGGTGAATAACTGGGAATCCGGGCTAACCCGGTATCCACTACATATTTAATCCCGGGTATGGTCAGTGAGGTCTCAGCTACATTGGTTGCGACAATGATTTTTCTTGTCTTTTGCCGGGAAAAAATTTTGGATTGCTCTTTAGCTGAAAGCCTTGCAAAAAGAGGCAGAACTGTGATTCCCGGATGATGTTTGCCCTGGATTAATTCCAAGGTTTCTCCGATATCCTGTTCCGTGGGCATAAACACCAGAATATCGCCTGATCGGGATTGGGAAAGAAGATGATTTACAGCATCTGCTGCCGCTTCGACATACCCCTGGTCCTCAATGGTCTGTTTTTCGTCTTCTTGATTTAAATAGGGCATATAGAGGGTTTCTACCGGATACATCCGTCCGGACACCTCAATGATGGGGGCATTGTCAAAGGCGTTGGAAAATTTTTGTGTATCAATGGTGGCAGATGTAATAATTAGTTTGAGATCTTTTCTTTTTTTAACCAGGTCTCTTAAAATGCCCAGGGTGAAGTCAATATTCAGGCTTCTTTCGTGTGCCTCATCCACAATAATGGTATCATATGCTTTCAGGAACCTGTCAGCCTGGGTTTCGGCAAGCAGAATACCGTCGGTCATCATTTTTATACAGGTTCGGGGTTGGGTCTTATCATCAAATCTGATTTTATATCCAACCGAAATTCCTATGCTCTCATTGAGTTCTTCGGCAATTCTTTGCGCAACTGTGATGGCTGCAATACGTCTGGGCTGAGTGCAGCCGACCATTGCCTTTCTTCCCTGTCCTGCCTCAAGGCAGAATTTTGGAATCTGGGTGGTTTTTCCTGATCCGGTTTCCCCTGATATAATCACCACGGAGTTTTTTTTTATGGCAGTGATAATTTCATCTTTTTTATGGGTGATGGGCAGATCCGGGTTAAAGGTTATATTGGAAGGTTTGTGCAAGAGCCGTGGCTGTATTTTTTTTAGTTCATTCATAGCATGTGAATTGATGGAATCATTCTTTGGGTGGTTTTATTTTTACACATGTTTTTTTTGCATTGTCCCACCTGCAGTCAGGTCTACAGGTCGCTTTTTTGTAGAAAAAGCACTTATCCTTTTTTTTGTCGTATTTGAATCCCGCGTCACATTTGGGGTTGACAGTCTTCACGCATTGGTTGGTTTGACCATCCTTGGTATAACCCGCAGGACACCCGGGCTTTTTTTCATTATAGCAGATCGCCTTATTGCCGGAGGATTGTTTAATATATCCGGAACATACGGCTTTTTTTTCGATCACACACAATTTTTTAGAGTAATCATAAGAATATCCTTTCGGGCATTTAAAGGGGGTCATTTTTTCGCATTTGCCTGAAGATATGGACAATTTGTACCCGCCGGGGCAGGTAACATTATATTTGGAAACACACACACCTGATTCCATGACCATACTTTTTGGACATGCAAACGGAGCCGTTTTGACGCATCTGTCGGATGAACTGTTGTACTGGAATCCTTCAGCACATACTTTATCTGTCAACCATTTGCAGTAAATTCTCGATTGTCGAACGCTGACGGTAGAATCGCCCGTGCAAATAGGATCGTATCTCTTGAGGCATTTTTTGGCTGAAGAAGAGTATGTAAATGCTGTGCCGGAACATCGAGGGGAAATCCCCAGACAATAACATTTATCATAATACCACCTGGGTGACGTGCACGCACTTACTTTACTGCATTGCGGTTTTCTAGAATGTCCGCTCGTGTTGTAACAGTCGTTTCTTCCTGGTCGTCGGCTGTATCCATCCGGGCAGGGTATCCTAGTGGTAACGTAATATTTACCTTTGGTGTAGTTGAATGCTAATCCGGATCTGTGTTGTACCGGTCCTTCCTCGACACATTTTCCTCCGCGATATCGTGCATTGTTATAACACGCATTAGTGAGCCGCTCACATTTTTGTTGTACGGCTTTGTAAGTGTACCCGTTGGGACATGCAGCGATCGTAGTCTTAATACAGAGATTTCTGGATTGGGAATAGATGAGGCCCGGAGGGCATGATGGGGGTGTTTCCTTACGGCATTGCGCGGACTGGGGGTCCAGAGAATAACCGGTTTTACATTTAATTTCCTTTGCGGCAATACACACCTTGCCGTCCTGGGAAATGCTTGTTCCCTTGGGACAGACCGGAGAAGTTGTGGCCACGCATTTTTTTTGGACAGGGTCGTACTTATAGTTCTTTCCGTATGGGCAGACATTGGTGCTTTTCT
>NZ_JAIOSW010000214.1 GCF_021107415.1 Desulfobacula sp. | reverse complement strand
GAGTATACGTTTCATGGGACATGAAAAGAAGCTTATCCGCATAGTCTGCCTTCCTGATGCCATTTTGTTTTTCAACTTTTTTGACAAATTTTTTCATCTCAGAGCCCATGTGGGGTACATCAATATTAAAGGCATGATAAGCAGAGTTGGCCATATGCGTACCCAGAATCTCGCACTGACCGTTCATGCCTCTTTTCTTTGCACAGCTTTCCCTTTCAATGACAAGGCCGACAGCACCTGCTCCGAGGATGGTACCGTTACGATCTTCATCAAAGGGTTTGGCAGCTTCTGACACTCTCTTCTTAATGGTGGCGGCACCCACTGCCAAAAATCCAGCTTCTATCCAAGGGCCCTGATTTGGCGAGGTCATATTTTCGCCGCCTATGACAATAACCCTCTTGCATCGACCGACCCTGATCCAGTCTTCAGCAATACCAATGGCAAGGGTAGTGGACGCACAGGCAGCACTGACATGCGTATTGGGACCTTTGGCTTTGATAATCTGGGCAAGGTAGGCAGCTCCCAGGGGGGTGGCATTGGCCAGAAAATTCCTGTCAAACTTGTAGGTAGTAAACTCTGAGCGTTTTCTTGATTTTGCCTTGAAAAACCATTCTGTCAGCTGTTCTTTAATATCCTGATCTTTTATTTTCTCCATGAGATAATAATAAATATTTTCAAACTCTTCATAGGGTTTGAGAAACAGTTTCTCATAATAATATTTTTCAAGTTCCGTAATAAAGGTTTCAATATTGGGCAATATCGATGAAACAATCACCCCTGTTTCTTCCTGCATTGCCTCGGGCAAAGCAAACCCGTCGGGAATCATACTTTTCCCGTCTTTCACCTTTTTATACTGCATCACCAAAGGAATATCAGCATCTTTTAACGCTTCAATTCCGGCAGCAATAGCAATAGCCATGCTGATATCGTACTGCGTCTTTATGCCGTATTCATCTGTAAGGTCAAAATACCCCAGCTGGCCGGCCAGATGAATGACATCTTCAGTTTTGGTAATCTGGACAAACCTGGCATTCCCGTCCGGCTGTTTGTAAAGCTTGATCACATTCTTATCAATAATTTTTTCCTGTGCTTCCACCGTCTGGGAGTCGATAAAATTTTCGCCATTCAGGATGGCATCTAAATTATCTGCTGCAAATACACGTCTGGCTTTTCCCGGAAGTCCCACTGAAACACCTGAAATCAATATTTTATTAGTATTAAAATCATATCTTTCAATGGCATCAATGGCAGATTGACGTTTCTGGTGCTGATATTCCTTATAAAGGATCTGATCAATCAGTTTCTGGTTATTTTGTTTAAAGGATTCAAAATCTTCAGACATCTCTATTTTGGGTAACTCCTCTCTATTCCCGGGGATAATTTCAGACCCATTTACCGGGACAGATTTTGTCTCAAAAATTGCATTGCAGCCCAGGAGATATTTTCTGCACTCTTCAAATGATTTGATTTCCCCGATCTTTGCATCAACGGATACGGCTGTGCTGTACTCTCCGATATTGATATTTTTCAAAAGATTTACCAGAAGCCTTGACGGACCGATCTCAATAAAATGAGTTTTGCCGGACATATAGACATCTTCTATGGATTTAATAAATTCAACCGGTGAGATAATCTGTCTTGCCAACAGGTCTTTGACCTCTTCACGTATTTCAGGATAGGGTCTTGCAGTGGTGTTGGAAATAATTTTTCCAAACGGGGTCTCATTAAAAGTTATGGTATCCAGATATGCCCTTAATTTTTGGGAAGCATCTTTCAGCAGGGGCGTATGAAAAGCCCCGGTGAGATTCAACTTTTTATAAAAAATCTCCTGCTGGGCCAAAAAGGCGCAGAACTTTTCAATATCCTCGGCCTGACCGGAAACAGCCGTCTGTTTTTCACTGTTTTTATTGGTAATATAAACGTGAGATACAAATGATTTTCTGATCAGATGTTTTGTTTCTTTTTCATTTTTAAATACCACCATGATTTTACCCGGAACCTTTAAGGTGGCTTCATACATTAAATCCGACCGTTTAATGATCAGACGCATGGCATCATCAAAGGAAAGCATGCCGCTACAGAAAAGAGCCGTGTATTCACCCACACTGTGACCGATAAAATAATCGGGTGAAAATCCTTCACGGGACAGGCGGCTGTAAACAGCGGCAGAAGAAAGAAAAACTGCGGGTTGGGTATTCTGTGTTGAGTGAATGGCATCATCCGTACCAAACATCATTTCCAGCAAAGAGTAACCCCGCTGTTCAACAAATATTTTTTCGCCTTTTTCCATTATCTTTCTGATGTAGGCATCTTTTTCAAACAATTCCTTCATCATGCGGCTTCTCTGGGCGCCCTGGCCGGAAAGAAGTGCGACCATTCTCAATTTTTTACCCCTGTTATCAGCAGAGTAAGCATGGTCTATTAATACGATATCATCCCCTGCCGCTGCCTTGAATTCTACGTTCACTGCCGGTTGTTCTCTTTCAAGCTCTGCCGGCAATGTACTCATAATCATATGGCAATGATTACCGCCAATACCGTTGACATTTGCGGCGAATCTAAAAGGCTGGCCTTTGGGTTTGACAACTATCTGCCGGGCAGATTTTAAAATTTTACAATCGTTTAAAATAGAATGCTCGGGATTATAATTAAAGTCCGGCAGAATTTTTCCCTTGCGGTTCATGAGCATCAGCTTTGCCATGGCAACAGCCGGGTTGGCGGCTTTGAAATACCCGAACTGGGATTTGATGTTTCCACAATGCATTTCATGGTCAAAACACTTTTCAATCACCTGCTTTTCAACCATATCACCAAAAATATTGGAAAATGCAAACAGGTCTAAGTGATTGATATCCTGCTTTCTGATCCCGGCTTTATAATATGTTTCATTTATAGTGGAGACAAAGGTCTGCTCCGAAGGGGAAAGCAGATGATCCGGCACGCTTGAACGTACAGAACTTTCGTTGATCTCGCCCAGAATCTCCATATTATACTCGCAGGCTTTTTTATAGGTGGTCATCACATGAATGGCGGCACCCTCTCCCATGACATATCCATCTGCCCTGGAATCATAAAAATTGCAATCCCCTTCCGACAACAAACCGATGCGTTTAAAGGCCATGAGGACTGCCGGATAAAGGTTGCAGTCAACCCCGCCGGCAAGGACAAAATCAAGATCTTTGTGTTTTAAATTCCTGGCCGCATTTCTCATGGCGATGGAGGAAGATGCACAGGATGCATCTATCACGTAATTGGCACCGTTCAACCCGAAATAATTGGTAATCCTGCCGGAGATAATGTTGGACAAAAGCCCGGGCGTGGTATCTTCATTGTTCGCCGGAATTGCATTCCGGATGGATTCCACAAGTTGTTCCGAAAGTCTGGCAAGTTTTTCAGAATCAATTTTGGAACAATTTTTAATAATATTGGCGATAAAGTGTTTTCTAACCCTGATAATATTTTTGCTCTGCCGCTCTCCTGAAATGGTACCAAGGATGACACCGACTTTGTTACCAGCAGACAATTGCTCCAGCAGGCCTGAGCTTTCAAGCGCCTCACTGGCTGCCTCAAGTCCGAAGATCTGTCCCCTTTCAATGGATTTTACCATCATGGGCGGCATTCTGTATTTCAAATTATTGAACTTATGCTCTTTGACCACACCCACGTTTACATTTGGAAGCCTGTAATGTGAATTTTTATCAAGCTTTGCATAAGCCTCATTGTCAAAATGGTCGGCCGGGATATGGGATAATTGTTTTTTCCCCGATTCAAGTTTTTCCCAGAACTCCTCTGTATTTTTTGCACCCGGAAGGAAAACCCCAAGTCCTGCAACCACAATTCTATCATCATTAAAATCATAGTCAGGGTCGGTAAAAATATCCCGTGAAACCTGATGGTAGTTCTCGGTCATCTGCTCAACCACCATGTGATAATTAATACCCCCAAACCCGTAAGAAGAGATACTGGCCTTTCTGGATGTGCTGTCTTTGGTTGTCCATTGTTTTTGCTCTTTTAAAATATAAAGGGAAGACCCTTTTAAATCATGGCTCTTTGCAAGGGTTTCAAATTGCCCATTGGGAGGCAAGACACCCTTGTTAACAGCCAGCAAGGCTTTTAAGAGCCCGACAGAACCTGCACATCCCAAAAGATGACCAATCTGGGACTTAATGGAACTGACCCCCACATTGGCATTTTTATATATTAAATTTAAGGTCTCAAGCTCTGCCTGATCACCAATGGTGGTGGATGTACCGTGGGCTTCAATAAATCCAACATCTTCAGGTTGGATAGAAGGCTTAATATTTTCAAAACACCGCTGAATGCTTAACACCTGCCCTGTTGGATTTGGTGCGGCAATGGCCTTTCCTTTGCCGTCGGAACTTGAGCCAATGGAATTGATGACACCAAAAATCCGGTTCTTGTCCCTTATGGCATCTTTCATTCTTTTTAACACAAAAACAACCGAGCCCTCTCCCAGAATGAACCCGTCAGCCCGCTCATCAAACGGAAATGATCCCGTAGCAGACAAGGTTCCCATTTTTGCAAACCCGATAAAGGCTTCAGGTGTCAGATTAGTATTTACTCCACCCACAATGACCTGATCGTGTTCACCGGATAAAAGTTCGCCTGTTGCAGCGTCAAGTGCAGTCACCGAAGATGCGCAGGCAGCATCCACAACATAATTTGCACCCCTGATACCCATGTGTCGGGCAATCCTTGAAGCTTCAATGTTCAACAGCATACCATGGACAGGATCATATCCTTTGTTTTCCCCTTCAATTCCTTCCATCAACACCTGTTTGACACTTTCTTTTTCCGGATCACTTAAGCTCTGATATTCATCTGTTTTCTCCATCATGGATACCAGTTGCGGATACCAGTACTTGAGCTGAAGATCATTTCCCAACTCATTGGAAAGGCAGGTGGCGATAATAACGGCCGTTCTTGAAGGGTCATCACTGATCAGACGATTGTCATCTCCGAGAAGTCCTGCATTCTCAACTGCCTTGTATGCAGTCTGCAAGACCATTTTTTGACTGCGGGAAAGTCTTTTTTCCTTGTTTTCAGCATATCCGAACCGTTCCATATCAAATTTGAAATGATCGACGTGCCCTGCAAGAGTGGTATACGTCTTATCTTCCGCACTCTTGTCAGGATCATAATAGAGATCGTGATCAAATCTTGACTCTGGCATCCGGCTGATGGAATATTTTTTATTTAAAATATTCTCCCACAAGCTGTCCGGATCATCAGCATCCGGTAAAATACAACCGATACCGATTACGGCAATCTCATCATTAATTTTGCCTTTCGGGCTTGAAAATATTTCAAGAAAATTAATGTTTTTGTAAAGTGTTGATTTTGCCTCAAAATATTTAGCATGGATCTCTTTTATGGTGACGGATCGATCAAAAAAGGCCAGGCTGTCCCCCACAAGAAAATTGCCCTTTTCCTTGTGCTCTTCACCTTCAAACCAGGTATAATTATCCGGTCCGGGATTTTTAAAATCCGGCAGGAATCCTTTTGCTCCGATGAGCAGCGAACCGATATTTTTCTTTTCAAAGGCCCGTTTTATTTTCTCAAGGCTTTCCTTATTTTTTATCATCGCAGCTTCAGTTTCAACCATCATTCTGGCAAACTGTGTGGGTGCGGTTCTGGATGCCAGTCCTAAACTTTTGCCGATCACCATGGTCTCATTTTCCCGGATAATAATTTCCTGATATTGAGACTTAATACTCTTGGTTGCCACAATTTCATCGGCAAAAAGATAGGCTGTTCCCACCTGGATACCGATTTTTGCCCCTTTAGCCGCAAGAAAGGATGCAAGGCCTGAAATAAAAAATGATGCAAAGCAGGTGGAAATGCCACCGGCAAATATCAGGTATAAATCAGACAGATCATAATTGTTATTAATTAAAGTGGCTATGGCATCCTCCCACAGCACCATGGAAGAAAGAGTACCCACATGGCCACCAGCTTCTCCGCCTTCAAAAATAAACCGTTTGCATCCGTTTTTCAGGGCATTTTCCATCATGGATACCGATGGTGTATGAAGATAGGTTTTAGTCCCTGCCTTTTCAAGTTCTGCTACCTGGGAAGGAATCCCGCCTGCAAAAAG
>NZ_JAIOSW010000465.1 GCF_021107415.1 Desulfobacula sp. | reverse complement strand
TCTTCCAATTCTTCGTCTTCATCAAGTTCAAGTTCCTCGACATCTTCATCAAGGTCATCTATCTCTTCAAGAGTTTCATCTTCATCGATACTGTCTATTCCCGGGCCATCTATTCCATCAAGGGTTTCAGCTTCACCGAGGCCTTCACTCTTTTCAAAGTCAACGTCCCCCTTTTTTAGCCTTTTGAGTCCCGGAGTAGATTCCATATCTTCTTCGGGAAGGACATTTTCAGTTATTTTATTCAGAATTTTTTTGATTTGGTTAACAAGATCTTCAGAATCAGTATCAGAGTCCTCTAACTGAATATTATCGAGGAAATCTGTAACGGTTTTTAGAAGATTTGTGGCCTGATCAAGATTAATATCTCCAGTTTTAACGGCATCTGTAAAAGAGTTGAGGAGCTTGTTTTTTGCTTCCTGGGTCATATCAAATACATTTGAATCAGAAATGATAATGTTTTCAGGATTCTGTTCCTTTTTGGAGAGCTTTTCCAAATCCGCATTAATCGAAGATTTAATACTTGAGAAATTTCTTCGTTTTGTTTTGATTTTTGAAAGATTGTCACCAACATCCCAGATGGATTTGATCAGGATATCCGTATCAATTGAATCTAATTGTTTTGTGGACTCCTCTGAAGTATAAAAAGCCCTTATTGCAAAGATCGTTTTCTGTTTTACCGAATTTTGTCGGTAATTAAGGTTGGCAATTGCCTGGTCTATCCCTTCAAAAGAGATGGATATGTTCGCCAAAGGCTTTAATCTCCTGTTTGTAGTTTGATATTGCTTCACATTATGATATATTCACAATATTATTTCAACTCATCCTGAATATTTCATTATATTTTTTATATTTGGAAATGGGGGGGATCACCTTTATATTTAAACTAGGATTGAAATTTTTGATAATTGTGCTAAAGGTATATGGTTATGAGTAAAATAATTACCATTGCAGGCCAGAAGGGCGGGACAGGAAAAAGCATTACAGCGGTAAATCTTGCCACATCATTTGCGTTATTTGAAAAAAATACGCTGTTAATAGACTGTGATCCCCAGGGCTGTTCCACTCAATGGTGCGGTATTAAGGGCTTGGATTATAATTGTGATATCACATCAGTTTTGTCGGGTCGGGCAAAGGTTACAGATGCGATTGTAAAAACTCAAGTCAACTACCTGGATATGATGCCCGCAGGATTTAATTTGTTTCAAGCTGCTTTGAATTTGGCCAAAAATCCTGGAAATGAAAAGATTTTACGTCTTTTTTTAAAGGATGTTGAAGACGAGTATGAGTATATTATTATTGACTCACCTTCGTCATATAATTTTTTAAGTGTTACGGCTATGGCGGCAGCTGATTGGCTGCTTGTCTGCATGACTGTTCATCACAATTCGGTTGAAGATTTCCATTGTCTGCTCCGAATGGTAAAATATATTCGGACAACTCACAATGTTCCCTTGAAAATAGCCGGAGTTCTTTTCAACAGGTGTGAAACAAAAGAAGATATCCTTTTCTTTCTGGAAAATCAGGATTTATCAGATATAAAACAAATGGTTTATAATACATTTATTCCTGAAGATGACAATATTAAAAAAACAATCGATTTAAAGATCCCTGTAGCATTGCATGATATAAAAAGCCCGGCGGCTGAGGCATATCTGAGTTTTGCAAAGGAGCTGCATTTTTTCTTCAAATAGAGAGGTATTCTATGAAACTTACAAATCCCGAGACCATTCAGGAAAGTGAAAAAGAATTTATTGATACAATAAATGCAGAATTAGATTGGGAAGCCATTGAAAAGATGCTTCTTGAAAAGCATAGTTTTACACTTCAAGATGAAATAGACTATAAAAATGGTGATTTGATAGTTTATAACGATAATATTGCTTATAAATTTGAGTTTGAAATTAAGGTCCCATTATCTGTGATTTTTAACAGGCAAGGCGAATGTTTAGAGATTTCAACCTTACGGGATGATTTTGAGGAAGAGGGCGAAGACGATTTGCTTCATGAAGAGAATACAGCCCCTCCAATAAGCCCTGAGCAAGATGACAAGGTGGCTCAGATGGCTTCAAATATTGCAGATATGATTTCTGAAATAAACCAGCCCGAAACAAAACAGCCGGAAACAAAACAGCCGGAAACAAATCAAAAAGGTGAATGATGGATACAGATGCTAAACAAAACGAGGAACTATCTCCCACATTTGTAAGAGATCAATTGGATGAGATTCTTGCACGGGAAATTACCGCTCTGCTGGATGTGGATTCATATTCTGCAATGATGTCTTTTAACCTGGCAAGCATTTCCTGCATTACACTTATCATTGAAAGAGAAAGAGAAATTAAGCAGTATTCGGATTTTCCGCCGGAAAGATATACAAAAGATTCATTTGTCAATGAACTGATAGATATTGGGCTTGAAAAAGATGATACACTTGAAAAAACGATTAGTTCTGTTTTGAACAAAGGGTATATCACTACGGATACAAATGGCCAGTTAAAAGCGGAAATGCCCGCTTTTATGATGGTTGGTTTTCTTGACAGCATGTTCCCCGGTATGCAGGGCATGAACCTGGTTGCCTTTGTTCTTCAAATGAATGATGAGGTAAATTCAGGAAGGAAAAGTCTTGAACTTGCTAAGGATAGTTTTAAATCTACTTTGAAAAGCCGCGGAGTATCCGTTTCAAAGGATAGTGCCCAGAAAAAAGCTTCCCAAATAGTTTCAGGTGATGGTGTAACCCAAAGCCAGTCAAAGGAAATTTCCCGGGAATTAAAAAAAGAAAATTTTAATCGTTTGTCAAAGTTAATCAAAAAAAGAAAAAAACACTCGCTTGATTCTCCCGGGCAATTAAAAATAAAGGATGTTTTTGATAAAGGTCCTTCAAAACAAGAATTAGAAGCTAAAAAAGCAGAGATAAAAAAGACAGAACAAGCAGCAAAAAAAGCAGCAGAACTTGCAAAAGAGCTGGCTGAAAAGGATGAAAAAATACGGGAAGCAGAAGAGATCGCTAAGCAAGCCGCAAGACAGCTTCAGGAAATTGAACTAAGGGAAAAACAGCTTTTGGCAGCCCAGAAAGAAGCGCTTAAATCCGAGGAAAAGGCATCCCAATTAGAAGCCCGTGAAGCCCAGATGGCTGAGAAAGAAGCACAGTTAAAAGCTTTGGAAGAAAGACTCAAACAGGATGAAGAACAAAAATTGCAACGTGAAGAACAAGACAGGCAAAAACAGATCCAGGAAGAACAAATGAAAAAGACTTCTAAGGCAGATGAAGATATTGAATCTCAGATTGCTGCCTTTGAAAGCGAATTGACCATGCCTTGCCCTCTTTGCAAAGACGGGGAGGTTGTTTCAAAAACAACGGAAAAGGGAAAAGAGTTTTTTTCATGTACCCAATCGGATTGCCGGTTTGTTTCCTGGGATAAACCCTATCATTTTGAGTGCCCTTTATGTAAAAATTCATTTTTAACGGAAACCACGACTCCCAACGGTGAAAAAGGACTCAAATGTCCCCGCGCATCCTGCTCATATACTCAGAACAACCTGTTTGATCCAAAACAGAACATGATGGCTCAGGCAGCAACCAAATCAGCACCTAAAAAGAAGAAAAAGGTGGTTAGAAGAAGAAAGAGACGTTAATGGAGATATTTTTTATCGATAAAAGGCTTGAAAGTATTTATTCAAAAGTCTTAAAAGGTTCCCGTCTTTCCAAGGAAGACGGGATTTGTATTTATGAAACCCATGATTTGATCGGCTTAGGGCTGATTGCAAACCATGTCAGAAGGTCTTTGCACGGTAATAAGGCGTTTTATATTTATAATCAGCATTTAAATTATACCAATATCTGCAAGAACAGGTGCCGGTTCTGCGCATATGCCAGGGATCGCGAAGAAAAAGGCGCCTATGCCTGGTCTATTGACCAGATTGAAAAAAGACTTTTGGAGCGTATTGATGAACCGGTTAATGAATTGCATATTGTAGGGGGACTCAATGTTGATTTGGATTTTGAATATTTCATTGATCTTTTAAAGACAGTCAAAAGGGTCAGACCGAACGCCACCATTAAAGCATTTACCTGTGTGGAAATTGATTATTTGTCCAATCTTGCCGGACTTTCTTTGGAAGATACCATTCAAAGACTTAAGGATGCCGGGCTTGAAATGATGCCGGGTGGTGGGGCAGAGATACTGAATTCAAGGGTCCATAAAGAATTGTTTCCCAAAAAAATCGGGCACGTTCGTTGGTTTGAGATTGTAAGGGCTGTTCACAAGGCAGGAATTAAAACCAATGCCACCATGTTGTACGGTCATATTGAAACCATGGAAGAAAGAGTAGATCATCTCATCTCGCTGAGAGAATTACAGGATGAAACAGCCGGGTTTTCCGCCTTTATCCCCTTGGCATTTCATGCCGAAAATACCAAGCTTTCCCATCTCCCTCCAACAACTGCAGTGGATGATTTGAAGAATGTGGCGGCAGCGCGTCTGATGCTGGATAATTTTGCTCACATTAAAGCATATTGGGTGATGATAGGCGAAAAACTTGCCCAGGTGGCTTTAAGTTTTGGAGCTGATGATCTGGATGGGACGATTATAGAAGAAAGGATTACCCACATGGCCGGTGCTAAATCCGCCAAAGGCCTTACAAAAGATCAAATGGAGGACATGATTACTAAAGCCGGGCTTGAACCTGTTGAGCGGGATTCTTTCTATCATCCGATTAAATGATTGTGTGAATATAATGAACAAATTAAATCATATTATTGAGAAAATTAAAAAAAATCAAAGAATTGATATCAATGAAGGCCTTGCTTTATTCAGGCAGGCTGATTTTTTAACCCTTGCAACTCTTGCAAACCAAAAACGGTTTTTTTATCATCCAAATAAAATTGTCACTTATGTGGTGGATAGAAATATCAATTATACGAATATCTGCGTGTCAGGCTGCCGGTTTTGCGCATTCTTTGAACCGCCCAATAAGGATCATGGTCAGGATAAAGGATATGTTATTTCAAAAGAGGAACTCACTGATAAAATTCAGGAGACCATAGACCTTGGCGGTACGCAGATTCTGTTGCAGGGCGGCATGAACCCTGATCTTAGTATTGATTATTATGTTGGTCTGTTACGGTATATTAAAGAAAATTTTGATATTCATATTCACGGATTTTCTCCTCCTGAAATAGATTTTATTGCAAAGAAGTCTTGACTGTCCATCAGTGAAACCATATTAATTCTAAAAAAGACCGGCCTTTCTTCCATTCCCTGCGGCC
>NZ_JAIOSW010000319.1 GCF_021107415.1 Desulfobacula sp. | reverse complement strand
GAAACACAATCAGGCAATGGATGAAGATTTTCTTGAAAACTTCAGAAAAGAAGATAAATTCATTGCTCAGCTGAACCATCCTAATATTGTACAGGTTTATGATATTGAGGAATTGTACCGAACTATTTTTATTATAATGGAATGCCTTGAAGGGGAATCTTTGGAAGCCCTTCTTGAAAGAAAAGGTGCCCTGCCGTTTTCAAGGGCACTGACCTTTTTAACGCAGGTCTGTTCCGGTCTTGCCTATGCACATGATCATAAAATTATCCATCGGGATGTAAAACCTGCAAATATTTTTATTTTAAAAGACGATCATATAAAACTTTTAGACTTTGGTCTTGCCTGCTCCCCTGGCGAAGAAGATTTTGAACAAACCGGTACTGTCCACTATATGTCTCCTGAACAAATAGAAGGAAATCCGGTTGATTTTAGATCAGACATCTATAGCCTCGGAATTATGGCATATGAGATGTTCACAGGCAAAAAACCTTTTGCCAGTGACGATTTAATGGCCTTGATGAAAATGCATACCAGCAAGGACATCCCGGACCCATCCATCCTGGTCCCTGATATTCCTGAAGCTATAAAACATTTTATCATTAAATCCTGTGCCAAATCACCCGGCAAAAGATACGACTCCATGCGGGAAATAATTGATGAATTATCAATCATTACAAAAACGCTTAAGGAAGGCATAGCAGAAAAATCAGGTTTTGAGAGGGAAATAACCGTGTTTCTTATTTCACATGGTAAAGACCAGGGCCTTGCCATAAACAAGCTTTTAGATGAATTCAGCCAGCGTGCGGAAGAGGTGGGCTTCTCCTTGAATATTGCCGGAAAAACCCAGATAATTTGATAATTAATTTAAAAAATTTATAGTACAGGATCTTTTAGAAACCCACTTGCATATTTATGAAGCACACTCCTGATTAAAGTCTGGTAAGGGATTCCTTCACGGGCTGCACGTCTTTTTAAAGCAGCAAGGTCGTTGTCAGCAATCCTTATATTTATCTTTTGATTTTTTTTTATGGTATTCCGGGCGATAGCCTGAAAATCAATACCAGACTCAGAAGGCACTAATTTGCCGCTTTCATAGGCTTCGAGAATCTCTGATTCATACTCATCAAGTAATAATTTCTTTGTTTTTTCATTCATTTTCCCCTCCAAGATATTTTTTGGTAGCTTTTCTGCTTGGAATGATTGTTTTAAGAAAAAAAATGTCTTTGTTTATTACATATGGTACTAAATAAGCATATCCTTCAACATCAATTATCATAATTTTCTGGCCTGGATATTTCTTTTTATTAGGATGATCTGTATTTATAACTACTGCCCCGGCTTCAATTTTTTGAACAATTTCCTCAAAGGTAATACCTCTTTCTTTCGCAAGAACCTCATTTTTCTCTGCATTCCATTGAAACCTACTCATGTTTACATGGTATGACAAAATAGAGACGTTGTCAATTAATATGGATATATCTGTTGGAACAAATATTGACTTATTAAGCATATTGAATGAGCACCCGGCAAATTTAAAGACTCCCTGGCAGGCAGAAAAAGGATTTTCAAGCTGCCAACACTCAGTTTTGAAGAATTTTTATTTTTCAAAGATAAAATTGAATTGTCTTCATTTTTATTTGACGATACAATCCCGCAGATTTATAAAAGCATACCCTGATATGGGAGAGCATTATTCCAATGGATAATTCCAAGGTGCGCAATGCAATGGGGTCTACCGTAGAGATCAAAAGAAAAAATGACATGCCGTTAGATGGGTTGGGTCTTTTGCGTTTTTAAGGAGTTTTGGCTCCTTTTCAAAACAAATTTTTCTCACATACTCACATCGGGTATTAAACCTGCATCCAACCGGAGGATTCTCCGCTGAAGGCACCTCTCCTTTCAAGACAATGCGGTCACGGACAGATTCAGGGTCTGGTATGGGGATAGAAGATATAAGCGCATTGGTATAAGGATGCTGTCCATTATTATAGATATCATTTGCATTAGCCATCTCAACAATTTTGCCAAGATACATGACGGCAATCCTGTCTGAGATATGTTTTACAACAGATAAATCATGAGAGATAAAAAGTAATGTCAGCGCCATTGTTTTTTGGAGCTTAAGTAAAAGATTTAAAATTTTTGATTGTACGGAAACATCCAGTGCTGAGACCGGTTCATCACAAATAATTATTTCCGGCTCCATACTGATGGCTCTTGCTATACCAATTCTCTGGCGCTGACCGCCTGAAAACTCATGGGGAAATTTAGAAAGCATGTCCGGCAAAAGACCGACACGTTTAACCAATCGATTGATTGTTGAATCAAAATTTGCCTTTTTTTTGTCATGGATAATGTATTTTTCCTCTAGTATTTGTTTAACAGTCTGTCTGGGATCCAATGATTCAAACGGATCCTGAAAAATCATTTGCAAATTTAATGCAAGTTCTTTTCTCTGCTGTGAATTGAGTTTGGAAACAACCTGACCTTTTATAATAACTTGTCCTTTCGATGGGTCATAGAGTCCCATGAGACATCTGGCCAAGGTTGTTTTACCACATCCCGATTCTCCTACAATACCAAGTGTTTCTCCCTGGTTCAGCACAAAAGAGACACCATCAAGGGCATATACCCATCCAGTACGCCTTAAAAACACGCCGCCTGTCACTGGAAAATACTTTTTAAGATTTTTTACTTCAAGAATTGCCATGCCACCCTTTATATCATGATATTCAAAATAAAATAAATATCTCATCAATTTAAATTGAAAATTAGTTAAAACCATTCTAATGTAGCCATTGTATTTTTTCCACATGACTTAAAGGATAGATATAATGGAATCAAATAATGATGTGATTATTGTTGGCGGCGGCATTATAGGTCTTGCCTGTGCCCATTATCTTATAAAGGAAAATGTATCCGTCAGAATTATTGAACAAGATCTTATCGGTTCAGGGGCATCCCATGGAAATTGCGGCCTGCTCTATTTTTCTGGGGTTATTCCCTTATGTTCACCCGGTGTTGTCAGACATGAAATTTACAGAACAATTCTTGGAACATCTTCTCTTTATATCAAACCGACTCTGGATATACCGCTCATCGCCTGGCTGATAAAATTTGCAGCACATTGCAACGCAACCCACATGAATGCGGCTTCAAAGGCTAAAAATAAAATTTTAAGATATTCTCTTGATCTTTTTGAAACTCTTTTTTCTAAACATGCCATTGAATGCAATTTTGAAAAAAAAGGAACTTTATTTTTATTTAAAAATAAAAAATACTTTGAACAATATAAATCCACCAATGCCTTTCTTGAAAATTTTGGTTTTGGAGCAAAAGCACTTGACAGGGATGAAGCTCTGCAATTGGAACCCGCAATCACTAAAGACATTGCCGGTGCCTGGTATAATGAACATGACTGGCACTTAAGACCTGAGATGTTGGTTGATTCCTGGAAAAAACTATTGATTAAAAAAGGACTCATCATTGAAGAAAAAAGTAAAATGATAGATTTTGAAATTAAACAGGGTAAAATCAGACATGTCAATACGGTAACGGGTCAGTATAAAGCAGATGCTTTTATCCTTGCAACAGGGGCCTGGGCACCTGAAATAAAGAAACAATTAAAGCTTACCCTACCGATTCAACCGGGTAAAGGATACAGCATTACCATGGAAAGGCCGGATCAGTCTTGTAAAATCCCTTGTTATTTTTATGAAAAAAATATTGTGGCAACTCCCTGGAAAACAGGCTATCGGCTTGGCGGTACCATGGAATTTTCAGGATTTACTGATGTGTTAAATAAAAAGCGGTTATCCAGACTTGTTTCAGGAGCAAAAGAATATTTAAATACCCCTGTGGGACGTCCCGCCCTTGAAGAGTGGACCGGACTTCGCCCAATGACGTATGACGACTTACCCATTATTGACAGATCCCCTTTTCAGAACAACCTGTTTATTGCTACCGGACATGGAATGCTTGGATTAACCTTGGCCACAGGTACAGGAAAAGCAATCAGCGATATGATATGCAACGGTAATGCCCAAATCAACCTTGCACCTTTTTCCATGGATCGATTTTGATTTATTGGATCTGCCAGACTATGTCTGACAGACTTTATCTGCCTGGCACTCCGAAACAAAAAAAAGGGTTTTCTATCTGTATCTTAAGAAAACCCTTTGAAAATTTTATTGAACAGTTACGTTAACTGCTGCAGGGCCTTTTTGGCCATCTTCCACATCAAAAGTAACTTTATCACCTTCATTAAGTGATTTAAAACCATTACCATTGATACCTGAATGATGAACAAATACATCGGGTCCATCTTCCTGCTCGATAAAGCCGTATCCTTTTGAATCGTTAAACCATTTTACAATCCCATTTGCCATTGTGACCTTCTCCTTACTTAAAATAAATAATATAGTTTCAAACTTAAGGACTTGCCACTTTAACAGATGGGTCTTCCCTTTAGAACGAAACTGCTAAGCCCTTATCCAAGAGGCTTTCGTTGAGTATTATTGCCTTTAATTTAAAAAATCAAGGATTATTTTAAAAATATCGCTTTTTTTTATGAATTCATGCATTTGCTAAATGGCAGGCTATTGTGTGATTTTCCCCTATATTTCGCTCTCTTGGAACTATTTTCCTACAAATATCCTCAACCAAAGGACAGCGGCCTGCGAATCTGCAACCTTCCGGCATATCCAATAATGACGGCACATTCCCCTTTATTGTTGGAAGAATTGTTTTGGGTTCTTTAGCCAGTGAAGGAATTGATGTTAACAATCCTTTAGTATAAGGATGTTTTGGATATTTAAAAAGCTCAACAACTTCTGCTCTTTCGGCAATTCTTCCCGCATACATGATAACAACATCATCACAATTTTCTGCAATAACCCCTAAATCATGGGTGATTAAAATCACAGACATTCCTGATTTTCGCTGAAGGGATTTAATTAAATCCAGAATCTGGGCCTGAACAGTTACATCCAATGCTGTTGTGGGTTCATCTGCAATAAGGATATCAGGCTCACATGCCAGTGCCATGGAGATCAGTACCCGTTGCCTCATCCCGCCTGAAAGCTGATGGGGATATTTTTTCATCACCTTATCAGGATCAGGTATACCCACTTTTTCCAGCATTTTAACAGCGGCTATTGTCATTTCCTCAAAAGACAATTCAGAAAAATGAAGCCTGTAAATTTCAATCATCTGCTTTCCGATGGAATGGACCGGGTTCAGTGCCGTCATGGGTTCCTGGAAAATCATGGAAATTTTCCTGCCCCGGATATGATGCATCGCTTTTATCGGCAGGGTGAAAATATTTTG
>NZ_JAIOSW010000343.1 GCF_021107415.1 Desulfobacula sp. | reverse complement strand
CAAGCGCAACTGCCGAGGATCTTCCGGGAGCCAGTTTTGCAGGACAGCAGGATACCTTTCTCTGGATAAGAGGGGTGGAGGATATTCTTGAGCATGTGAAGAAATGCTGGTCAAGTCTTTTTACTGCGCGGGCAATCTACTACAGAAGTAAAATGGGATTTGACCATGAACTGGTGGAAATCTCTGTAGGTATTCAGAAAATGGCAAATGCATGGACCGCCGGTGTGATGTTTACATTGAATCCTGCCACCGGCGATCACTCTACCATTGCCATAGATGCAAACTTTGGGTTTGGAGAGAGTGTTGTCAGTGGTGAATGCACACCGGATAATTTTATCATTAATAAAATCACAGACGAAATTATCAAAAAATCAATTTCCCATAAAACCATCCTGTATACCCGTGATCCCGAAAGCCATTGTGTTATAAAACAAGCGGTTCCCTCGGAAAGAATGGATATCCAATGCGTGGTGGATAAGGATGCCATTGCGCTTGCCAAAATCGGAAAGCGTATTGAAAAACATTATGGCAAGGCCATGGATATTGAATGGGCCATTGATAAAGACACGCCCGGCAAAGCAAAAATTCTGATTCTTCAAAGCAGACCGGAGACCGTCTGGAGTGACAAAAAAGTGGAACCGGTCATGACAGCAAGATCATCAGCTCTTGCACATATTTGTGCCGGACTTGTGGCAGGTAAAAAAGTCAATTAATGATCGCTTAAATTACCATTGTTTTATTACCAGGCCCTGAATGACCAGATTTTAAATTTTGGGGCCTGGTCAAAAATATAAACCAGTGCGCATCGCGCAGGTAATCCTATCTTTGCACCATCGGATTACAACTGACAAAGGAGAAAATTTTATGAAAGACATGAGAGATTTTGTAGCAGTCTGTGAGGAAAAAGGCCTGTTAAAACGAATTACAGCTGAAGTTGACTGGAATCTGGAGTTATCCCATATCGCAAAATTAAATGAGGAGGCACAAGGCCCTGCACTCTTATTTGAAAACATTAAGGGATATGACACACCGGTTATCACCAGTGTCTGCACAACATTACAGAGATTGGCAATTATTATGGGACTGCCCGAAGATTCCAGTCTCACTGACCTATATAATCACTGGGCGGAAAAAGCAAAAAAACCAATACCACCCAAATATGTTGAGAAAAGTCAGGCTCCCTGCAAGGAAAATATCATGATGGGCGATGATGTGGATCTTTATAAATTCCCAGTACCCCATTACTACCCCCTTGATGGCGGTAGATATTTTGGTACTGCCCATTTCATCATCAGCAAAGATCCTGATTCCGGATGGGTGAATTTAGGCACCTATAGAAGCCAGCTTCTGGCTAAGGATAAAATCGGTACCCAGTTTATTAAAGGCAAACATGCTGATATCATGTTAAAAAAGTACCAGGCTTTGGGCGAACCCATGCCGGTGGCTTCGATTTCCGGATGTGATCCCATACTGTTTCTCGTGGGCGCAGCCAGGATCGGTGCTTTCACCAGTGAGTATGATGTGGCCGGCGCTTTCCGCGGTGAAGCCATAGAAGTGGTTAAAGGTGAAGTGGTTGACCTGCCAATCCCCGCCCATGCCGAAATAGTTGTTGAAGGGTTTGTTGATGCGGATAAATTCATGGAAGAAGGTCCGTTTGGCGAATATACCGGATATTATTCAGGTGTGGGTACTGATCCCAGAAATTTTATTGATATCAAATGTGTCACCTATAGAAATAATGCCATACACTGGGGAACAACCGTTGGTCGCGCTGTAACAGATACCCACATGACCATGGCATTGTCCTATGGTGCCACCCTCTGGCAGCAACTCAATGAAATGAATATTCCGGGTTTGAAATCGGTTTACTGCCCGCCGGAAGGTGCAGGCAGATTCCTGGCTATTATCTCCATGAAACAGATGTATCCCGGGCATGTCGATCAGGTACTTACCGCAGCCATCTCAACAGAAATGGGAGCCTATGGTCTCAAGACAGTAATTGTTGTGGATGACGATATTGATCCATGGGATATCCCCCGGGTGATGTATGCCTTAAGTTTCAGATTCCAGCCCAACCGTTCCCAGGTAATCAAAAGAGGGCGGTCTACACCACTTGATCCGTCATTACCCATTGACGCAAGATGGATTACAGGAAGACTTCTTCTGGACGCCACCATTCCCTATGAATGGGAAGAAAAGCCTATCCCCATTGAACTTGATGCTGACATGGTTGAAAAGGTTAAGGCAAGATGGTCAGAGCTTGGATTTTAAGGAAAGGATAAATTGTGAAACCGATTCGATATAAAAAAGAAATGACGGATGAATTCCTGAAAGACGGATACTGGACCCAGGAAACATTTTATGATTTCTGGGAAAAAAATGCCAAAGAGATGCCTGATCAGGAAGCTTTGGTGGATTCAAAATACAGGCTGACATGGAAACAGGCAGTGGATCTTGTGGATGCCATGGCCATCTCATGGATTGAGATGGGATTAGAAAAACACTCTCGTGTAATTATCCAGTCTCCCAACAGTGTTTACGGGTTTCTTGCAAGAATTGCATGTGAACGGGCAGGCTTAATTTCTCTGACGGTGTATCCGTATCTGAGGAAAAAAGAACTGACCTATATGGTGGACAGAACCAAGGCCTCAGCTGTGATTATTCTTCATACCTACAATAAGTTCAACTATCTTGAAATGTATGAAGATCTTCAAAAAAACTTTTCCCATCTGAAAAATATTTTTCTGTTTGATGACATTGTGCCCCAGGATGCACCTGAAGGCACCTTTTCATTAACCACCATGGTTGAGAAAAGAGCAAAATTGCCCGTGGATAAATCGGTGCTGGAAGAAAGGCGGTTTGATCCCATTGAAAACATAGCGATTTTAACCACCACCTCGGGTACCACCGGGATTCCAAAGCTTGTTGAATGGCCGCCTGCCCCGAGAATCTGTACCTCCAAAGGTCGTGTGGATATCTGGGGTCTTTCCAAAAATGATATCACCATGGCCATTGCCCCCCATGCAGGGGGCGCTGCAGGGACCTTGACATATTTTGCCGCCCCCATTGCAGGGGCTAAAACGGTCATGCTCGAAGAGTTTTCCCCTGATGCGGCACTGGCACTCATTGAAAAAGAGAAAGCAACTGCCATTGGTGTGGTACCGACCCATCTGATCAGAATGCTGGAAGCAGATG
>NZ_JAIOSW010000353.1 GCF_021107415.1 Desulfobacula sp. | reverse complement strand
AGATCGTGATCAAATCTTGACTCTGGCATCCGGCTGATGGAATATTTTTTATTTAAAATATTCTCCCACAAGCTGTCGGGATCATCAGCATCCGGTAAAATACAACCGATACCGATTACGGCAATCTCATCATTAATTTTGCCTTTCGGGCTTGAAAATATCTCAAGAAAATTGATGTTTTTGTAAAGTGTCGATTTGGCTTCAAAATATTTGTCATGGATCTCTTTTATGGTCACGGATCGGTCAAAAAAGGCCAGACTGTCCCCCACAAGAAAATTGCCCTTTTCTTTGTACTCTTCACCTTCAAACCAGGTGTAATTATCAGACCCGGGGTTTTTAAAATCCGGCAGGAATCCTTTTGCACCGATGAGCAGCGAACCGATATTTTTCTTTTCAAAGGTACGTTTTCTTTTCTCAAGGTTTTCCTTGCTTTTTATCATCTCAGCTTCAGTTTCAACCATCATTTTGGCAAACCGGGTGGGTGCGGTTCTGGATGCCAACCCTAAACTTTTACCGATCACCATGGTCTCATTTTCCCGGATAATGATTTCCTGGTATTGATGTTTAATACTTTTGGTTGCCACAATTTCATCGGCAAAAAGGTAAGCTGTTCCTACCTGGATACCGATTTTTGCCCCTTTGGCCGCAAGAAAGGATGTAAGGCCTGAAATGAAAAATGATGCAAAGCAGGTGGAAATACCACCGGCAAATACCAGGTATAAATCAGACAAATCATAATCTTTATTGATTAAGGTGGCAATGGCATCCTCCCACAGCACCATGGAAGAAAGGGTACCCACATGGCCGCCGGCTTCCCCGCCTTCAAAGATAAACCGTCTGCATCCGTTTTTCAGGGCATTTTCCATCATGGATACCGATGGCGTATGAAGATATGTTTTGGTTCCTGCCTTTTCAAGTTCTGCTACCTGGGAAGGAATCCCGCCTGCAAAAAGTGCATAGGGAATTTTATACTTTTTAACCATGTCCAGGTGTTTTTTTACCGCAGGATTAAACGCTTCCATGCCAACAAGTCCGGCACCGAAAACATCCACTTTTTTAGCACCATCCTTAAGCATATCATCCGCCAGCTGTTCAGGAAGACTTCCCACTGCAAAAAACGGCAGAGCTCCTTGTTCAAGGACTTTATTTGCAAAATCAGAATTATCAGAAATATTTGCCATGGGCCCCTGGATCAATGGAAATTTTGTTCCCTGGTCCTTGGCAAAGGGTGAACCCGACTTTATTGGATCATTATTATCAATGAAATTTAAATTCTCACCAATGGATTTGAAAAAACTTGAGATGATTTCTTTGAGGCTTGTTGACTCTTTTACAAAATCCTTTGCAAATACGCCGTCCTGACCCAGATAAAAAAGAGACTGGATAAATTTTTCATCTTCTTTGTCAAAGGCCGCCATATTGTCCTTGATGGACTCATAAAGTTTTTGTCGGCCATCCGGATCATCATTAAATTCAATTGCCTGTAATTTTAAATCTTTAACAATTTTAGTTCCCAGTTTTGCAAACACCCGGTAAATATCCTGACCATTATATATGATCTCGGTGGAATCGCTCTCATCCACCATACCCAGAAGTTTTTTAAAATTATCCGATACAGGTGCTTTATCCGTCATGAGAAACTGACTGTCCATGACAAGGCCTGAAGCACCGGCGGCAAACAGTCCGGCAGCAGTATACTTTCCAACACCGCCATGAATAAATAAAGGCAGTTCATTATTTTTCAAATACCATTGCATCAAAATAAAAGAAGAATATTTTGAAACCTTCCCGCCTGCTTCATTTCCTTTTAAAATCAAGGCATGGGGTGAAACCTCTTTTATCTTATCGTTAATATTAATATCTTTAATTTCCATCACTATTTTCGTATCTGCAAAATTTGTGAAATCCGCAGGCGGTTCATCTGCTGCAAAAGGAAAAATTATAAGATCAAGATTGATCATCTGCTGGCGCTTAATTTTTTCGATCAGCTCATTATCATGGGTTGAAAGTCTGATACCAAAACTGAATTTTTCGCGAGAAAGTAATAAGACACCTTGAAGGATGTCGTCAGTACTTAAAAATTCCGTGTCAAATACCGGAAGTGCCCCTGCATTGAAAATCTCCTTAAAATACTTTACATCAAACACCTTTACAGGATTATAAACCATTAAAGGAAGTCTTGAATTCAGTATTCTTCTAATCATAAGTGTTTCTCCATAATTATTTTGTGTTTTTCATTTTCACACTGCTGCCATGAAAATTTACCTTAATACGCTAGTTAAGTTGTATAATTCAAATATTGTGCCAGACCCAGCCAAAGGAATAACATACTAAAATAAAAGGGTTTTTATTTTTTATTTTCTTTTTGAGTCTATTCTGCCACTTTTATTCTTGCATTTTATGTATACGATGTGTACAAAATTGTACTTTGCAACAAGATTAATTAATGGAGAATTAAAAATTGAAAACTGCAAGCTTAAATCCCGAAGAACGCCAATTTTTCAGAACAGTTTATAATGCTGCTTTTGCAAACCCGTTCAGCGATTTAAGGAAAAAACTTGATCTTAAAATTGCAGGCCTTTTTCCTTCAGCTTCCGGAAGGGAAAGCATTGATCAGTGCATAAATGAAGTGGATCGAAGGATAAAAAAACTTGAAAGCCAGGGCCGTGCCAATATCAATGCATTTCACGGCCAGGACAAAGAAATCATTACGATTGTATTCCTGTTTGATATCTTTTACAAATTCAAGGATGATTTTGACCAGCTGACAAAGGATCAAATCAAGGCCCAGGACACACCGGTTAAGGTTCTCTTTGCAGCAGAAACCATGCACATGCTCCATTCCAAGGGATTTGATGTCAAGAGCATCTCCCATTATTTTGCCCTTTCCTATCAACTCAGACGGGCCTTTTATTTTATTTCCAACTCTCTTGTGGGCAGCAGCCCGTGCATGAAAAAGTTAAAAAAACATTTGTGGTACAATGTTTTCACTTATAATTTTGATCTGTACAATAAATTTTTATGGAACAAGATGGAGGATTTTTCCACCCTGCTTTTAGGCGAAACCGGCACGGGAAAAGGTACGGCCGCCAAAGCCATCGGCAGAAGCGGATATATTCCCTTTGATGAGAAAAAACAATGTTTTACCCAAAGCTTCACCCAGGCCTTTTCTTCACTGAATCTTTCCCAGTATCCTGAAACGCTTCTTGAATCAGAACTGTTTGGGCACACAAAAGGCGCTTTTACAGGGGCGGTGGATAATTACCAGGGTGTGTTTGATCGGTGCAGTCCCCATGGCTCCATTCTTCTGGATGAAATCGGTGAAATCCCCAACCATGTACAGATCAAACTGTTAAGAGTTCTCCAGGAAAGAAGCTTTTCCCCTGTAGGTACCCATAAAAAATCAAGATTTAACGGAAGGGTCATTGCTGCCACCAACCGGCCCAAAAAGGATATTCTCAGCGGCAAGGTATTCAGGGACGATTTTTATTACAGATTATGTTCCGATATCATTGAAGTCCCCCCCCTTAGCACCCGAATCAAAGAAAAACCATCGGAATTGGATGATCTTCTTGACTTTACCATCCAAAAAATGACCGGCACCCATTCGGAAAAATTAATCCTGAAAGTTAAAAGAATTATTGACCGCCGGCTCGGAAAGAATTATCAATGGCCAGGAAATGTTCGAGAGCTTGAACAGTGTGTCAGAAGTGTTTTATTAAGACGGGACTATAAAGGCAAACAAAAAGATGAAGAAAAGACCATATCCTTAAACCAGGAACTTTTACAAGGAATTTCAGATCGGACCATCACTGTGCCATCCCTTGTTGCAGGATATTGCAAGCTTTTGTACGACAAATTTGGTACCTATGAAAAGGTCGCAAAGCTGACAGGACTGGATAGGAGAACTATAAAAAAACATATCATGAATTTTAAAAAAGTCTGAATATTTTATGCTATCTTTTCTACCGCACCCACTCAAAGGCATTCTATCAGTATTATTGTACACGGCAAATACCATCTTTTTGACCATTCCATTGATTCTGCTCTCTTTTTTCAAATTTCTTATCCCGGTTCATTCTGTTGTTGTTATCCTTGACAAAATTCTAATATCCATTGCCGGCCTCTGGATTGGGATTAATTCATTCAATTCAAAACTGTTCTGCAAAATAAACTGGGATATCAGGGGACTTGAAAAATTAGAAAAAAAAGAATGGTATCTTATTCTTTCCAACCACCAGTCCTGGGTGGATATTTTAGCATTGCAGACAATTTTAAACCAAAAAATTCCCATGCTGAAATTTTTTCTGAAAAAGGAATTGATCTGGGTTCCGTTCTTAGGGCTTGCCTGGTGGGCACTGGACTTTCCATTTATGAAACGGTATTCAAAAAAGCAATTAAAAGAAAATCCCCATCTAAAGGGTAAAGATCTTGAAAGCACAAAAAAGGCCTGTGAAAAATTCAAACATACGCCTGTCTCCATTATAAATTTTGTTGAGGGAACAAGATTTACTCAGCAAAAAAAAGGTTCCCAAAAAAATAATCATTTTACGTATCTTCTGAATCCAAAAGCCGGTGGGGTTGCCTTTGTCTTAGGTTCCATGGGAGAATATCTTCATAAAATCATTGATGTCACTATTGTGTACCCGGATAAAATCCCCACATTCTGGGAATATATTTCAGGCCGGGTCAATAAAATAATAATTGACTTTCAAGTCATACCCGTAACTGATTCTCTGGCCGGAGATTATTTTAATAACCCTGAGTATAAAAACCATTTTTTCACTTACTTGAACGCTTTATGGCAGGAAAAAGATAAAAAAATCAAAGCGTTGAAGGTAAAAAAAGATTAGATTTTTTAGGTGTGACCTTTAGGGTACGTGTGACCTTCAGGTTAAAGGTCACAAGCAGGTTAAATATTTCCCACCTTCATTTCATAAATATTCAGGCTCCGGCCGTCATCAGATGTGCATAAAACTTCCATAATCTTTGCATGTCGTATCAATTCAGTTACACGCTTTTCGCTGTGCTGGCCAAATATAACGGTTTCAGTCAGCATCGCCCCTT
>NZ_JAIOSW010000026.1 GCF_021107415.1 Desulfobacula sp. | reverse complement strand
GCTAACAAATTGCTCCATGTTGTTTTTTCCGTACTTAAAAACAAAAAACCATATGAGGTACATCTTATTCATTAGTATTTTGGCTCTGTCCATTTGGGGGTTGACTTATTACCGCTTGTCTTTAACAAGAGTAAATGAAGCTCAACAGGGCCATGAACCCCGATGGTCAGCACCCGTTCGATATCAGCTGTCCGGCTGGCACCTGTGATAAAAGCGGTATAGGATGGGGAATCGCTTTTAAGAATGGCATTGAGTTCAGTTTCAATACCGACAGTGTCCGGCCTTATTTTTGATATGGGCAGCATGGCAATATGGATCCGGGCCAGCATGGTGGCGATGCGGATCTCTTCAGAATCAGATGCCACCATCAGAGTGCCGGTGTCGGCAATCCCGTATTCAGCCCAGGTAAGGGAGGTGTCCAATGTTGGTCCATTCTCCCGTAAAAGCGGATTTAACAGATCCAAATCTGTGGATTTACATAGATCTGACATCATATCCCGGTTCTTTGTATCCAGACCGGGACAAGCCAGGGTTTTCAGTTTTTTTACAATGGTCAGGTCAATCGCATACTGAATCGCATCGGAAACCGAAAATATTTCATGGACAATAGTTCCGACGGCAGCTGCATTTTTGGTCATTATTCGAACTAAACCTTCTGTCTCCATGCAATAATCCTTAAGATATATGATTTATCCGTATGCAACCACAGGCAGCAAGATTACAAACAGGGGCCATAGGATAAGAATAGCAAGGCCGATGAGCAGAGTAAAATTTCTTTGACGAATAGACCAATTTGTCTTTATTTACAACCTTTTTCTTGAATCCCTTTAAAAACAGTGGTATGCCAACTTTTAATGATGATTCAAAAGACCGAATAACTGGCAAGATCCCGATTGTAAAAAAAAATAGTGTGGTGATCAAAAGGATTGTAAAAAAAAACATGGCTTCCACAACTTCTACAAACTATGAACTGCAACTTGCCAACGACTTTGTTCAGAACACCGGCTGCAATATTTTTCTGACAGGTAAGGCAGGTACCGGTAAAACAACCTTTCTCCACAGCCTGCAAAAAAACATGGCAAAACGGATGATTATCACCGCTCCAACCGGTGTTGCAGCCATCAACGCAGGCGGAGTAACACTTCATTCTTTTTTTCAGCTGCCCTTTGGTCCATTTGTACCGGGAAGTGAAACATATGAACGTAATAAACACCGCCAGTTCAGGTTCAGCAAAGAAAAAAGACGGATTATACAAAGCCTTGATTTGCTGGTGATTGATGAAATAAGTATGGTACGGGCCGACTTGCTCGACGCAGTGGATGCTGCGCTGCGCCGTCATCGCCGTAATAATCAGCCCTTTGGCGGAATGCAGCTGCTGATGATCGGAGACCTGCATCAGCTCTCTCCTGTGGCAAAGCATGATGACTGGCAACTGATAAAGCAATATTATGAATCGGTTTATTTTTTCAGCAGTAAGGCGCTTGCACTTACTGAACTGCTTACCATTGAGTTAAAACATATTTATCGCCAGTCAGACGCAGGTTTCATCAAGCTGCTTAACCGGGTGCGTGACAACCGCCTTGATGAATCCACTCTGGCAGACCTTAACCAGCGTTACCTTTCAAATTTCACCCCGGGCAAAGATCAGGGTTATATTACTCTGACCACCCACAACCGCAACGCAGATTCCATCAATCAGGCCAAACTTCAGAGTTTAGACAAAAAAGAACACCATTTCAAGGCGCAAATTTCCGGAGATTTCCCGGAGCATATTTACCCGACTTCGGCAACTCTACGGCTTAAGGAAGGGGCGCAGGTGATGTTTGTGCGTAATGACCCTTCTGTTGAAAAGCTCTATTACAATGGTAAAATCGGCAGGGTCATTAAAATTTCAAATGAAACTATCAGCGTTATCTGCCCTGGAGACTCTGAAAAAATCGTGGTGGAACCGATCATTTGGGAAAATATCAAATATACCTTGAACGATGAAAATAAAGAAATCCAGGAAGACATCATCGGTAAATTTACACAATACCCCTTAAAACTCGCCTGGGCCATTACCATCCATAAAAGCCAGGGACTGACCTTTGACAAGGCCATTATTGATGCCAGAGCCGCCTTTGCCCATGGTCAGGTTTATGTAGCCTTAAGTCGCTGTAAAACCATAGAGGGTATGGTGCTTAGCTCTCCCCTCTCATCGAAGGGGATAGAAACTAACCCGGCAGTAACACATTTTATCGAAACCGCCAGTCAAAACCCACCATCCAAAACTCTGTTTCAGACTGCGACAATCAATTACCAGCAGCAATTATTACTTGATTGTTTTGATTTTCAATTATTGCGTAACCGGCTTAACTATCTTTGTCGGCTTTTGCTGGGTAATGCCAGAGTGGTCCAGGTGTCAGGTATTACCGATATCCGCCAACTGGAAGAAATGGCCTTAAAAAATATCTTTGTTATCAGTGAAAATTTTAAGCGGCAATTAAACACAATTTTTGGAGATGGCAACCTGCCCGAGTCAGATGCGGTTATTTTAGAACGAATCAGCAAGGCATCCGTATGGTTTCAGGATCAATCCGGCGTGATTCTTGGGGAGCCGGTGCAAAAACTGCACGTAGAAACAGACAATACCGAACTGCGTAAAAAAATTAACAATGCCCTGAATAATCTTAAAAAAGAAATCGCTGTGAAGTCGGCTGGAGTACAAAGCTGCGAAAAAGGATTTTCACCTTCAGCTTTTCTGCACGCTGTTGCAAATGCTGAAATTGATTTTATCCCTGAAAAAAGAAAAAAGAACCGGCTCCCGGATTATGGCGAATCAGATATTGAGCATCTGGAGCTGTTCCAGACATTAAAGGACTGGCGTTCCAACAAGGCCAAAGAGAAAGAACTTGCTCTTTTTCAAATTTTACACCAACGGGTATTGATCCAGATTGTGGTATGTCTGCCGGAAAATACGGCTGCTTTAAAGAGAATAAGCGGCGTGGGCAAGAAAACGATCAAAAACTATGGTGAAGAACTTATGGAACTGGTTTTGGCCTATCGCAAAAAATACGGGATAGACAAGGTCGCATTGCCGGAACCTAAAAATCTTCCAAAAGAAAGTACTCCGGCAAAGAAGAAGGCTCCATCCTCGGATACGAAACAAACAAGCTTTGATATGTTCAATAAGGGATTAACCATTGCTAAAATTGCAGAAGAAAGAGGGCTGGTACAAAATACAATTGAAGGGCATCTGGCCTTTTTTGTAGAAAAAGGCACATTAGATATCAACAGGCTGCTTTCACCTGAAAAACAACAGGCCATTAAAAAAGAACTGGCGATAGATCACAATAATTCCCTGAGTGAAGTGAAAAATACCCTTGGAGATGAGTATTCCTATGGCGAAGTCAAAATGATAATATCCCTTCTAAAACATCTGGCCTCTTAGTCTCCGTATCATTTGTTTTTCTAAATCTTGTTTGCCCTCAAAAACAATATAATATTTTACCCAAATATCATGTGGCAGCATTCTCGATAAGACACCCTTTAACATCTCCTTTGCCGAGGGCTCTTCCAATAAACAAACAAGTGCTTTCATTGGGGGTCAACACCTCCAAAGAGACTTTGCTTCCAGAGGTACCCCATCTGATCTCCGGCCTTCATATATGCGGATACTTGTTCATCATCAGAAGCTCGCTTAATCACCGTATAGCCGTTTTCTTTCTCCAGCCAGAATACCTCGTTTAAATTAACGGCATTCAAAAAATCAGGAGAATGGGTAGAAACAAAGACCTATCCTCCTCGATTGGAGTAGGAACGAAATTCTTCTGCAAGCTCCCACAACAGCTTCGGATATAATTGATTCTCGGGTTCTTCTATGCAAAGCAAGAGATGCGGATTCGGGTCATATAGCAAAATTAAATAGGCCAACATCTTGATTGTTCCGTCAGATGTAAAACAAGCCAAAAAAGGATCTTCAAATGCCCCGTCCTGAAATTTAAGCAGAACCCGTCCCTCTTCCGTTGTTTTTGCTTCTATATGCGATATACCAGGAACACGATCTTTTAACAGACCTTTAATTTTATCAAATGTTCTGGAGTGATGTTTATATAAATATTCAACCACTAACGACAGGTTTTCCCCTTCTCTCGAAAGATGATCTGCAAAACCAGCTTCCTGCTCCAGCCTTGCCTTATAATTAATTTTCCCCTTGTAGCTATAATTCTCTTGGCTCTGTAAGTAATTGAATCCCCTTTAGTATTTCCACGATTCTTTCCTTGGTTACTTTTCCTATCTTTTCGCAAAGGTCATTTCTATCTACGGTATAAATTTGAGTAATATTTACCACACTCTTTTTAGGAAGACCTGCTTCACCTTTTCTTAAAACAACATTGCCCGGAGATAAGCCCCTTTTTAAATTGGAAGTAAGTGAACACATTACAATCGTATTGATTTTGCTTGAATTAAAGAGATTATTTTGGATAACAATATGTGGATGTCTATATCCTGGTTCTGAGCCGCCTGGTTCACCAAGGGCTACCCAATATATTTCACCTTGTTCAATTACCATGGCTCTCTTTCAAGATTTTTGGCCTGTTTTTGACGCATCTTGCTATGGACTTTAATTTCATCAGAATCAGGATGGTCACTAAATGCCTTGTTAATTTGAGAAAGCAGGTTTTGACTCTCATTTTTTTTAATATAATCTTGAACTGCCATCACAAACAATTTGCTCCTTGAGACATTCAGTTCCCCGGCTAACCTGTTTACTTCTTTAAATAATTCTTCTTGCATTGATATAGCTGTTTTTACGCTGGTTGCCATGATAAGCCTCCCTGGTACACTTGATGGTATGCAATAAATATGGCATTTTGTTATACCGATGTCAATACTATATTTTGTTGATGTTCTATCTTTACCACTGCCGGGTCATATTATTAGAACAAGTTTTCAATTTACTTGCGATTGCTCTGGAAATGATATCCAATTCCATTGACAATTCTATAATTAATAGCATATTTGTTTTATTGCTATGCGTTAAAAAACACTTGGATTAACATACCGTTATAAGGAGAATCACAAATGAAAGTTGTTAATTATAAAGATATACCGCCGGTTGTCATGGACAATGAAATGGTTAAAAACGTGGCCGGCAGGGTGATGATCGGAAAGGCAGACGGGGCAAAAAACTTTTGCATGAGGCTGTTTGAAATGGGTAAGGATGGATACACACCCAGACATACCCATGACTGGGAGCATGAAGTTTTCGTCCACGCAGGCATAGGAGAGGTATTAATAGATGATAAATGGCATCCGGTTTCAGAGGGCTCGGCCATATTTGTTCCGGCAAATATTGAGCACCAGTTCAGGAATACATCTGACAGAACGTTTGCTTTTGTCTGCCTGATTCCGTCGGGAGCGCCTGAATTGTGATGGAGTTAAGATCCTGTGTGGGAAAAGATGCCCGGTTTATTGTGGGTATTCACAAGCCTGAGTTTAAAATAAAAAACTTAAGAGACAATGATTATTTTGAACCTCTCGGGCAGCTTGAAGACGGCACCATGATTGACAACATAGTCAATTTTCCCAAAGGTGATCTTTATGAACCCAATGCAGACATCATCTATCACAGCGCCAATCCGTTCCCATTCAGCGGCACAACTTACATTAACCCTGCATAGGCTGATATCAAACCCGCTCATCCTGAAACAATCCGTATCTCAAAGCCTGAACCCCGCTCTTTGCTTCAAACCTTTGAACTGTCTAAAAAAATCAAAAGCACCGGGATTAAAGATAAAACAACCCTTCTGACTATACTGCCGCATCCTTTGCT
>NZ_JAIOSW010000487.1 GCF_021107415.1 Desulfobacula sp. | reverse complement strand
CTTCTTTTCCGCCACCTAAATAATAAAGAATAAATCGCAACCGGGGTATCAGTTTCTTCCCTTCAGAATAGATTATATTTGAAATAGTGCATATCTGATTCAAATCCATCTGACCCATTTCTTTTAAGGCTTTAATAAAATAATAAATAGGGTAAACGGATTCTTTTTCCGTAAACGACTCTACGATTCTTGAAATATAGGGTTTGGCCGATTCACCCATTTTAAATAGAGTTTCAACAGCGGTAATTCTTACATTTTCGTCCTTATCCTTTAAACGCGCTGTGATCTGGGGAAGGTGTGGTGTAACAGGGTTCCCTATCCTGCCTAATGCTTTAAGAGCAGCTATACGTATATATTTGTCCTCATTATTTAAAAGCGCTATGATCTGGGGTAGATGTGGTGTGATAAATTCTCTCAAATCTCCCAATACATCAATAACTGTATCCCTAATTTTTCTGTCTTTTAAAAGCGTTATTATTTGTGGTGTATACTCTTTAGCTCTAATTTTACACAATGCCATTACGGAAGCAGTACGAACATCTTCGTCGCTGTCATATAGAAGTTTGGCTATATAGGGAATAAAAGGGGTGGCTTCTTCTCCCATCTTCCCTAAAAATCTTGTATGCAAAATAGAGATATATCCTTCTCTATCTTTTAAAGATTCAAAAATGATATCTGCATATGGTTTTACAAATGATATCTCCATCTTATTCAAGGCATTAAGTGCAGCTATACGCATATCTGAGTTTTGGTGATTTAAAAGTTCAACCATCTGAGAAGTATAATCCTTTGCTGGATTACCTATTTGGCCCAAAACCTTAAGAGCAGCAATACCAACATACTTGTCGCTGTCATTTAAAAGTTTGGCTATATGGGGAATAAAAGGTATGACTGCGTCTCCTAACTCACCTAAAACAACAGCAGAGTTTCTACGGACATCACTATATCTATCTTCTAATAACTCAATGATTTTATATACATGTTTCTTATCCGATATACATATCTGTATCATGGCTTTCACGGATGAATATCTGGAGAAAATTCCTCCGCGATTTAAGATTTTCCTGATTTGAGGTATATAACTTATGGCTGATTTTCCCATATTCCCTAAAGCTTCTATAGCAGAGTCTTGTACAAAAATGTCATTATCTTCTAAAAATTTTGCTATCTGTGGGATATGATCTTTGGCAGGTTGTCCTATCTTAGCTAAAACATCTATAGCTAAAATACGAACATACGTTTCATCATGTTCTAAAAGTTTTGCTATCTGAGGAATAATATGGCTGGAATTTTTTCCTATCTTAACAAGAACACTAACACTCTCGCCTTGTTCTGCAATCTGTCTAATGTAAGGAGCGGCTGCTATTCCCATATTACCCAAAGCATCAGCGGCAGACCAGGATATATAGTCAATGTCCTTTAAGTGTTCTGCGATCTGGGGCATATGATCTTTAGCCGCTTCTCCGAATTCTCCCAAAGCTTTTAAAGCATTCAAGCGGGTACTATGGCTACTGTGTTTTAATAGTTTTACAATCTCGGCAATATACGGGGAATCTGTCTCTTCCATCTGAATTAAGGTTAAGGTCCTGATAGCATCAGAACGGACATATATTGATCGATCATTTAGGAGGTCTGCAATTTGAGGGCTATAGTGTTTTGCCGTTTTTCCCATATTACCTAATATTTCTAAAGCACTGGATCGAACGGAAGGGTCTATATGTTTTAGTAGTTTAGCGATCTGAGGAAGATAAGTAACAGCTCTATTTTTCAATTTTATCAGTGGGTTAACGGCTAAATACCTAACATCGCTATCCCTGCTTTTTAGGAATTCAACAATTTGATGAATATCTACTTTGGGAATGTTATTTTCAGATACACCCATCTCTAATAATTTATTTAATGACCTCACTTGAACTTCAGGGTATGAATCATCTATTGCTGCCAAAGTACCGTCAATTTGCCATTTTTGGGGTTCTATTTTTTTTGCTTCAGCTATTAGATTTGTGGGTAAAAGCATTGCTAATCCGAAAAACATTATAGCTCGTATCTTTTTCATTGTATTTGCCCTTGAAATTTGCTTTCCGTATTCTTTATGTTCCGAAGGAAAAGGTAAACTACAACCCTATACGTGAGTCCTGCTAACATCACCGGTGAAATCCGGTGCATGTTGATTGTTGAAAATCAAGGATTAATCCTTTAGAAGGCCCATTTTCGATTATTTTAATTTTTCAAGTTTAGAAGCATCTTCTTTTGTTATTCCAAGCGTGGGTTCATGATCCCCAAGGTTTTTATAAAATTCATCTACTTTGACACTAAATTCCGATGCATTGCCTTCAAAATAATCTATTGCTTTTTTTTTATTTCGGGAATAATAGCTCTCCATACTAGGATGTGAGAGAAGACTTTTATCTGCTTCGAGTTTAAGTATTTTTTGGACTAAAGATTTGCTAGAACTCAAGAGCGTGAAAATTTGTTTCATGGTTTTTTTTTCTTTTTCTGTCATATCCTCATCATTAAAATCCACGTCAGCAAGTAACTTCGGGATATTATTTATTGCAACTGACTCTATCCCTGCAAATGGGATGACAAGCCTTAAAAAAAGGCAGTCCCGATCCGGTTGCTGATTGTCCATTTGTTTGCAAAGAGAGATACCCTCGTTAGTTGTTGTAAACAGCTCGTTGGCGACATTGGACTCGCCGCTTCGCCAAAAGGCGGTTGCAGCGATCCGGTAGTAAGCAATGGCATCTGCTCGTTTGTCTTTAATCTCCTTTAGGGCATCTGCTTCTTTTTTTGCATGTGAAGCGACACCAATTAAATAAGTGGCGGCAGCATCCTGGTCAACAGGACGAACTTCCACCAATAATCTGGTCAATTCATTGTCCGTGCGGATGAGATCAGCTGCCTGCCGAACATCTGTGGCAGTAGCGCAGCCCATCATTGCAAAAATTATCAGGCTGGTAAAAATTCGAATTATATATTTTTTCATATTTAACCTCCTATGCGGATAAAGTTTCCATTATTTCGTGTTCCGTTGGCAGGGTTCCTTTGGAAATAACCGTGCCGATAAAAGTTCTGATTATTTTTAATACACCATCACTGCCGAATTTTTCCGGGTTTGCCGATGCAGTAGCAAGAACAAGGTTCAAAAACTGGTCAATAAGCTCTGGCTGCTGAATGACTGCAGAGATATTCCCGGCCAAGGCATCAAAAAGAATTTCAAATGCTGAAACCAAGGTCTGCCCAACAAGAATGGATTTCTCTGAACGGCCGTGGGAGATCCACGTTTTTCCGGCAACGTCCAGCACAGATTTAATAACAGTTTCTGCCAAAGCTCCACTATTATCCTCGATAGACAATCCAAAAAGTCTGCCAGGGTTTGCAGCTGCTTTTTGGGCTGCAATCCCTGCTATTATGATCCATTCGTCAGAAGAAAGAAGAAGGTTATCGTCTGCTGCCATGGCTGCAGCAACACTTTCAATGATGGCCTGTACTTCGGTCCGGTCGACTCCCATCATCCCGGGTGTTTTAGCCGCCTGGGTTAATATGACACGACCCAATTCAAGTAGCTGTTCATTACTAAAAACTTTTAGCGCGCCTTTTACAGATCCGTTTTCATCCGGTTTCAAAGCACCTGCTAAAGTTGTAGAAATCTGTTGAATGCAGCCTTTAGCAACATTTTCCCACGGTTCTTCAGAGTCGAGCTTTAACAATGCTGGTGCATTATTCCCCACAACCTCAATGGCCATAGCTAACAGAGATGCTCCAAGTGGCCCTTTAAAACGGGGATATTGACTCAGTGTGGCTGCAGTTCCGCTTAACAGCCCCTGTAGCAACTCGGCTTTGGTATCCTTGTCTTCTTCAATAAACAGTTCAGGTCTTTTAACAGCAACCTCAAGGCAGGCCTGATAAATTCGAATTGCTCCCTGTTCACTGAATACGTCTTTTATGCTTTCGGTAGTATTTGCTGTGTCTCTGATTACATTGAATAGCGCAGATGTGACGGCGCCAAGTGCTTTATCACTTGAGAAATCTTTGCCGAGATATGTTTCGGTGTTTTCCGACAGAATTTTGAAAGCTGCTTCAGCAGCAGGACCGGCAAGTGCATCTACAAGATCCCTGTAATCAATCTGTTGATTAAGTTTATCCGGAAGAGCATCGACAATCGGTTTGGCCACGCCCGAAAAAAGATTTGCAATGTCTTCATCGCTGAATACAATAGATGAATTGGAACAAAGGCTCCCAAGGCCGGCTCTCATGAAAATCCCCAATACCCGGTCAGCAAAATCTGCTTCAGGACCAAATTCGGCGACATTGTTGGGTATTAACTCTGACATATTCAACGCAAAAGCAGAGATCAGTTTCTCTCCCCGGCTACTTACTCCCAGTATTGAGGGGTTGGCACCCACAAATTCAAGCCCGATGTCTGTAAGAGTAAGTGCCATTCGGACCAAAGCGTTAGGCGGTTTGCGGTCTTTACGCCATTGCTCTACCATACTGCCAGCAGCCAACATCTTGGCCTCGTGCTTTCTTTGGATTTCTGATTTTCCGTTTTTCTTTAAAAGATCATCAGCTTTGAATTCCAGCATGATTGCATAAGCGGGATCAATTTTTTGAGGATCTGTTGTATTCGGCCGTTTTTTTTCCGGGTTCCAGATATCTGCAAATGTTGTATTACTGTCTATTAAGTCAGGATGCTCTTTTAAAAAAATTCGTAATTGATTAAATTTAGAATCTTCAGGTAGTTCCAGATCCGGCAAAAACACTTTCCGATCACGGGAATGTTCGCTGTAAAGATCTGCGCCTGCCTGGGCTGCTCTTAAGGTTGCCTGAATTCCGAAGATAATAAGTGAGTGATTCATAATTTCTCCCCAATGATAAATTTAAAGGATAATTCTCTTTGGACCCAATAATTTTGACGGTTGCTCGAACGCTGAAGCTGTGGCTTCCATGATTGTGTCCGAAACGACATCCTCAACGATTTTTTTCCGCTCGTCAGCGTCACCATTGGCGTCCCTGGCGGCAAGACGATCTTCCGCTGAAGAATTCGGGTTCTTCAATCCCCTGCGAATTTGGGAAAGGCGTTTTGCGACATCGAACCAGAACGGTGCGCCAAGTCCTATGAGAATTCCGGTTATGATGACCTTCATCAACCAGACCATGAAGCCTGTAAAATCATGTGTTAGTGTGCTTAGTAGACGGGCACCGAACCCTTCGCATTTTATATCCTTGTTTTCTAAAATTATATCTTTGCAATCAGGGCAGGCTTTCAACAATTCGGTTTCGTCTTTTCCAAAGGGACAGTTTGGATAGAAATCCCAACCAATGGGAACTCCAAGCGCCCTCAGTTCAGAAACCTGATTTTTGGCGTCCTGAATTGTTTTCTGGATAGCAGCAATTTCTGATTGTTCAGAGATGTTGTTTTGGATTTCCTTCAGTTCCGTTTTAAGGCGATTAATTTCATCCAAATCCTTTTTGGCTTTTTCTGCGGTGTCTATCTCGTTTTCCTTTACGCTCTTCCTTGAATAAAGCTCATTCAAGGTTTTTATCGCTGCTCGGACTTCCTGGTTTTTTTCTATGAAGCCTTCCTGCTTTTCTATTACAGTATCAGCCAGTTTGGGATCTGCTCGGTAGGCCTCGAAAATACGAATCCCGTCAACATTTGCAGCTAATGCCAGAACGATACCGATACCTATGGACCAGGCCTGTGCATTTTGCTTAAAACTGGCGGAAACCGCCGAACCGAACTCCTCATATTTGCGTGCAATGCGGTTTAATTCCGTCTTGAGCATATCGCTCGCTTCAAGGGAGGCGCGTTTAACGGAAGCGATTTCAGAGAGGCACCTAAGTACGTATTCCAGGGTAACTTTATCATAAATCCCTTTACGATCGCCTCTCTTTCCAAAGGATGACAGAAAATCGGTTAGGTCTTTCTCCTTTCCTTCGTCGCTGTCGCTCTTCTGCCAACCAGTTTTAGAAACTAAATCAACTGCTTCAGCTGGATTTTCAACAACTTTGGAAAAGAATTCCCAACGCTCCTTAGGATTCATTTTTAATGAGCCTTTTCCTAATTCCTTGTTCAGTAATTTCATCACCTCAATCAAATTTTTTTTACGCATTCTTGCAATTCGAAAACACGCTTCCATAATCGTGGTTACGACGGTCGCCAAGGCCGCTAAAGTCAAAACAAAAGCCAATGATGCATCGAGTAGTTGCATAAAATCACCTCTTAGTTCCCCATTAGGGGATGGCTGCCACCTTCGCCTTTAAGCGAAGATTTTTTTTATATCTGAAAGATATTTATTAAATTAGATCAGATTATTAAAACCTGACCTGGTTGAATAACATCGTTTTGCAAATCATTTTTCTCACGAAGTGAATCAACAGTGACACCAAAAAGCCTGGATATTTTCCATAAACTATCACCACTCTTTACTTCATAATTTTCAGGTAAAGACAGAGGTGAGTTTTGCTCGGATTGACCTGAGTCTTCATCTTCGGACAAAATATTACGCTCTGTTAGAAACTCGGCCACATCAAAACACGGACAGGCCTTTGGTGATGACCGTGTAATTTTTATCAAATCTCTGTGACCCATAATCTGTACTTTTTCAGGTTTGGGGTGGGCTTCGAGAAAGTTATCAATAAATTCACCTAATGCATCATATTGTTCATCCATAAAATTACAATCTGGTTGGCCTGTATTGTTCAAACCACCCACTAATGAGATCCCCATACTCCTCGAATTCCATTCTTGACCACATCCCCCAACGCGGTGGATGTCAAGCAAGTTGTCGCCTTTTCCTAAAATAATTTGTCAATTTCACCGCAAAATTTTCTCATGGGTTCCGACGGGTAATTGAGGCCCATTCTCACCCATGAGAATATTTTGCTATGCGCTGCCATTTTTAACGATTTATGCAGCTTTCTTAATCTTTCCGGAAATTTGTTTTACTTTTTTAAATTTCTTTAAAATAACCTCTGTAGCAGGATTCCAATTTCTTGTTTTGCCTGACCATCTTTCAGGGTTTTTCAACTTTGCTTCCTGATAAACATCATGCCGGTTTG
>NZ_JAIOSW010000076.1 GCF_021107415.1 Desulfobacula sp. | reverse complement strand
TCCGGTGTCAATGGCTTGCCGCGGCGTGAAATCATAACCTATCCTTATATAGTGGTTGAAATTATGGATAGATTATCATGTAATATCTGTCTTAGTCAAGTATCAATTCATATGCGATTGACTATAAATAGGTATATTTAGTGATATTTTAAAAGATCAATCTGCAATGAAGCAGTTGAAAAGTTACAGGGAGCTTCACTATGAAAAAACGTAACGTTTTTCAAAATCAAAGTCAAGAAATCCTGTCTTTGTTCGAGATGGCAAAAGACAGATCCAAAGTGATGTGTATTCCAATTGACTATGCGAAAAAAGATCATCTGGCCATGCTTTGTGATGGAAATGGGAGGATTATTCGGAAACCATTTTCGGTAAAAAATTCACCGGAAGGTAAGAATTATTTGATTGATCAAGTAAAAAAATCCTGCCATCATCATGGAATTAGCCTACAGCATATTGTTTTTGGAGGTGAAGATTGCGGGTCTTATACTGACAATTTTATATCTACATTACGTTCGGAAAATTGGCTGGTGGCAGGGGTAAATGCTCATGACGCAAAGACTCAACGTGAAAATGTGCAGGCAAGCACTGATCGTTTAGACTTATTGGGGATTTGTAAAATGATTCTCAGTTGCAGAGCTAACTGCTCTCCAGCTCAATCAGGAGATCATTTAGATTTGCGGACACTTGTGCGGCAAAGACGAAAAATGGTCAACATGACAACCGGAGTAAAAAATAAAATTCACACCTTTGTTGATCAGATTTTTCCTGGTTTTCTAAACGAAAAGAATAGCGGGATTTTACCATTTTCAAAATGCTCATTACTATTGATGGATGATCGATTCAGTGTGCATCAAATTCTTAGGCGCAAACGTTCGACATTAATTAAACTCCTTACTCGCTGTGCAATTCATCAACCAGATAATTGCGCTAAAAAACTTCAGCAGTATGCTGCCCAGGTTCTCAAACCACCAGAAAATCATCTTGCAACATTACAAATTTCATTGAAACAACAAGCTAAACTTTTTAATTGCCTGCAAGAAAGCACTGAGCAACTGGAGAAGGAAGTTGCTGAAAGTTTAGCCCAAACCCAGGGGGCTTTTCTAACCAGCATCCGAGGTATCGGAATCATTTTAGCCGCTGGTGTATGTGCTGAAATTGGTAACCCCAATAAACAGAAGTCTTTAAGTAATTTGGTTTCATATTCTGGTATCATTCCAAGGGTTAAACAAACCGGTGGAATCCAAGGAAAACCCCAAACTAAAAAAGTTGGAAAGCGTTGCAATCGTATCCTGAAGGACTATGTTGTTCAGTCAGCCTCCCACATAGGTTTACACGGACCAGAAAATTTGATGTTGGATTACAAGAGACGTGATACACAAGGGCAACATGCAGATTTTGGTATGGGCAGAAGATATCTGCGTATGGCAATGGGCCTGATGCGAACTTCTCAAACTTATCTACCAAAAAATTTGCGAGGTAAAAAGAGTAGCATGAAAGGACGAGGCCAATATTATTTAATAACCTGGCCAAAGCTTCGTGAAAAATGGAGGAATGTAAATGCATTGGATATTGCCTTTGATAAAGATATGCCTTTAGGCCAGTGGCGCAACATGATACAGGAGCTTTATGGAATAGAACTTAAGTTATAAAATACAAACAGGCTATATTTTAATTTTTTCAATTTAAGGTTTTTTCAATTTTGCGGACAGGATGGCTTTGATTCCACTGTCGCAATACTCCAGATGTAACGGATGTAATGACGGCTTCATATAGAATGTCTTACCATGTCCGCTCCAATATTAAACTTATGGCTCTAAGGTGCTTTGATCCTTAAGTAAATTTTAAGAGATCTTGTAAACCAGTATGTCAAAATTGGGCATAAGGGACATGGTGTTTCCACCGGTAACGCGGGATTTAAAAAACCTATGGTTTTAAAAATTAACTCAGCCCCATACATTTTTTAAAAAAACCGATAAGAATTGGAAGTGTGTAGTATTGCCTAAAAATAAATCACAAATAATGCTTGATTTCTTCCTGGTGCTCTATATGAGCCACAACCGCTGTTGAAAAATTTTTTCTTATATTAAACGAATTAATATATAAAAAACACGACCGCATCAGTTAAAAAGTCCATCAAGCCAGTTCTCGGGGAAAAGAGTTCAGGGCGCCAGGAAGTTGATCGATGAAACACCTCTTCTGAAAATTCAATGAAAAATCGGCAAAAGCGAACACGTTATTGGATTGGTATTGATCTGATTAAGGAGAGTCTAATCGGTTAAAACCCAGTACTGGTGGGGTAGTTCAAAGGAAAGTACTTGTTAGGGTAGAACACTATGAACAGGTATTTTCAGGTTTTTATTAAAGTAGTGCTTTATAAGAGGAAAACCCCCCAACCTGTGTTCTATAGTGTTCTACTGTTCACCCCCCTACCAGATCCAACACTGATAGTGGATGGTGCTATGGTGTTGGTTCTCGGATAGGATAGTTATAGTATGGTAGTATCCACTCTCCAAGTACCTTACCAGTGCCTCCACCTTCAGTACCACAACCCAGTATCCCTTCATTTCAACCCAGCACTTGTCCAATTAAAACATCAATTTTCAACAGGTCCCTGGTTGTTTCTGGTAATTGGATGGATAAATACTACTACCGGTTGAAAAAAGTGTTTCATCGATGAAACAACATTAAACTTTAATTGATGGCTTAACAACAATCCACTCTCTCGCCAAATTGACGTAACAAAATCATAATTGACCTTTGAATGGTTTTAGACGATTATCTACTTGATATTTCTACAAAAAATAGAACTGGAGGTCGTTATGAACCCTGACTT
>NZ_JAIOSW010000129.1 GCF_021107415.1 Desulfobacula sp. | reverse complement strand
GACTGGAATTTAAATAGCTCTGGACAGCCACCACTCCGATAACCTCATCTTTAACAATTAAGGGGGCTCCCATCCAAATCAGAGGTGTGGGACCCCATACACCATTTTGGCTTGCTCGTTTTTCAAGCTCCTTTTTTTTCAATAAAACAGGTCTGCGCTTGGAAACGACTAAACCGGTTAAGGAATCATTCGTATCAAACTCTGTGATTGGAGAAAAATCATTATCCTCTGTATCCACATGATATGGAAAATACAGGGTGCGTTTTTTTATATCCACCATGGCAATAAAAAAGTTGGTAACATCAATGATGCTGCCTAATGAATGATGGATGGATCCAAAGAGTTCTTTTAAATTGTGGGTGGTATTCACCGCATTTGAAACGGCAAACAGTACTTTGTTGACCTCCTCCGACCGCTTGCGATCAGTGATTTCCATAGAAAGATGTTCTGTTCGTTCCGTAACTATTTCGTTTAGTTTCCGGTTAAAAAATAATAAAGATACAGCGAAAATAATGATTAGCAATATTACACCTGATAGAATCCAAACTGCCTTAATCAGCCTGTCATAATTGGGCAGAAGATTCGGGTCGTAAAGAAATTCTTTCAAAGAGTATTCAGGGAGAAGCATGTTCAATTTCACAAAAGTATCTGCAATATGTTTCCACCGGCCAAAATTCATATGTCCTATCGGGATGAATTTGGGTTGCATCAGTTCCTGTATGGCATTTGCTTCAAAAAGGAGGGCATCTCTTGAAAGCTTTGAACGATATTTTTTTAAAATCAACTCAGTGATTTGTTCAGGATGTTTCATTGCATAATCCCACCCTTGCAAACTCGCTTCAAGAAAGGACTTAACCCTCTTTGGGCGATCCTTGATTTCTTTTTCCGATGTGAACAAACAGTCCCCGTAAAAGTCGATACCATATGTCAGCGGACGAATTATATTATAAGAAACACCCCGATTTTGAAGAATAAACGGCATATCCGTAAGATAGCCTGCGGCCGCATCAACCTTTTTTTCAATCAGATCATTTATATCCCAGGAATGATCAATAATTTTAAGCTGTTCAAGTGGGAGACCTTCGTTCAGGAACATTGCCCGGGACTCGATATTTCCCTTGGGGTGCAGCATTATTTTTTTTCCGACCAGATCATGGGGGGAGATGATCCCGGAATCTTTACGAACAATTATAATTTCAGGCGAATGTTGCAAGACCACAGCAAGAACGACAACCGGCTTGCCTTTGTGCCTTTCAAGTAAAAGGCTCGACATGCCAATCCCATAATCGGCATTCCCCGAAAAAATTTCATCAGTATAGCTCATGCCCGGCTTTCTCTCTTTTAGAATAACTTCCAGGCCGGCTTCTTTGTAAAAGCCTTTTTCAATTGCTGCATAATATCCTGCAAACTGGAATTGGTGCTTCCATTTAAGCTGAAGCACAAGACGTTCTGTATTTTGGTTTTTCGCATAGGCCGCAGGCCCGGTCAAAGGACTGAAAAAGACAAGACCCCACATCAATATTAAAAATATATAATGTCGATTTAATTCAATCATAACTGATTAAAAAAATCCTTTAAGGGTATCAAAAAATCTCAATGCACTTGAATAATTTTCTTTTATCTACATAATACTCTTTAAATCAGATTCAAGTCAAGAAATGACTGAAAACATAATAAGTTATTCCTTGCACAGCGCTTTTTTTATCACCCGCCGGCAAGAAAGGTAATAATCTGGATTTCATCGCCATCGTTCACCTTTTTTACCAACTCCCCGGGATATGCGCTCTCTTTGTTCAGGTAGATTTCAATATAATGGAGCAATTTTCCTTTTTTATCGAATAATTCGTTTTCTATTCCCGGATAAAGGGCAACAAAATTGTTTAATGCTTCACCAACAGAGGTTCCTTCAACTTCTATTGTTTTTTGCCCATTTGTATGCCGGCGATGGGTAACATGTATATGTATTTTTATGCTCATTTTTATATAGCCTTAGTTAAACGTTTGTTTTTTTATAATTTAGTTTGCTTTCATTGTTCTAAGATAGAATATTTTATTCACGAGTACAATGGTTTGTTGGCTTAACCATAGCTATATTGTAATCAAATCTTGACAATGAGCAAATCTTGGACTAATGTCGGCAGAACGTCTAATAATACTAATGTGTTAAGATTATTTAAAAAAGGAAGTGAGTCTATGGAAGATGAAAATTTTGATCCTTCAAGTTTGGATAAAACTTTGAAAGCAAGATTAATTGTTGACATGTTAACTAGAATTGTAGTTCACTATGGTTTTTGGTTTACTGAAGTCAGGCATCAGATGGGCATGGACAAGGCCCTGGAGGTTCTTGAAAAAGCGACGGAAAAAAGTGTTTCAATCGGATTAAAAAGGTTTTCAGATGTTTTGGGTTTTGAGCTTGAAGATGGTTTGCCTAAAGCATTGAAGGAAATGCAGGAAGAAAAATTTGAAGCCCTTTTGGGTGCTGTGTCAAAAAACTGGCTGGTGAATGACGGCGTATGGTTTCAGGCGGTTGAATTTGATAATGGAATGAACGATGCCAAACGGTGTAATGATTCCTGTTGGGCTCAGTTTTCACCCTATGAAGCATTTGCCATTAAAAGACTTTTGAAGCTGGATGATCAGTGCGGGTTGGAAGGACTAAAAAAAGCGTTATATTTCAGGATGTACTCATTCATTAATGAGCAATCTGTTGTTGACGAAGGTCCCCAAAGTTTTGTATTCCAGATGAATGATTGCAGGGTTCAGTCTGCAAGAAAAAGAAAAAAATTGGATGATTATCCTTGTAAATCGGCTGGGCTGGTTGAATATGCCTATTTTGCAAGTGCTATTGATAAAAGAATTATAACCGAATGTATCGGATGTCCGCCGGATGAACATCCGGAGGAATGGTTTTGTGCGTGGCGGTTCAGTATAAAAGAATAAAAGTAATGGATAAATAATAAGGAAGGGTTTGTATTATGGGAGTCATATCTGACAAGATCCAGGAGCTGAAACAAAAAGAACAGCAAATGATGGAAATGGGTGGAGAAAAAGCTCTTGAGAAGCGACGGGAAAAAGGAAAACTCAATGCCAGGGAACGGCTTGATATTCTGTTTGATAAAGGAACCTTCAGGGAATTGGATATGTTTGTCACTCATAGATGTACCAATTTCGGGATGGAAAATGTAGAAATTCCGGCTGACGGTGTCGTAACGGGGCATGGTAAAGTGGATGGCAGAATTGTATTTGCCTATGCCCAGGATTTTACTTCAAGGGCAGGGTCGCTGGGGGAAATGCAGGCCAAAAAGATTTGTAAGGTCATGGATATGGCGTTAAAGTCAGGTGCTCCCATTATCGGTATGAACGACTCCGGTGGTGCAAGAATTCAAGAAGGAATTGATGCTTTATCCGGATATGGTGAAATTTTCTTTAGAAATTCAGCGGCATCAGGTGTTATTCCCCAGATTTCGGCCATCATGGGACCCACAGCCGGTGGTGCGGTCTACTCACCTGCCATGACGGATTTTATTTTCATGGTTAAAGAATCCAGCTATATGTTTATCACAGGACCCAATGTTATCAAAGCTGTAACCGGTGAAGAGATTACTTTCGAAGACCTTGGCGGTGCCATGACACATAACGAGAAATCAGGTGTGGCACAATTTGCCTGTGAATCTGATGAAGATGCCATCATCCAGATGAAAAAGCTCTTATCATATCTGCCGTCTAATAACATGGAAGATCCCCCCTATGTGACGCCGACAGATGATCCCAACCGGGCAGATGAGTCTTTAGATTCCATCATACCGGACAATCCCAACAGGGCTTATGATATCAAGGATGTGATTGCATCCATTGTGGATGACGGGGAATATTTTGAACCCCACCAGTATTATGCCAAAAACATGGTGATCTGTTTTGCAAGGCTTAACGGACGTTCCATTGGTATTATTGCCAATCAGCCCAATCATCTGGCAGGATGCCTGGATATTGATGCCTCGGATAAAGGCACCCGGTTTATCAGATTTTGCGATGCATTCAATATCCCCATGCTGACCATTGCCGATGTTCCGGGTTATCTGCCGGGAAGCAACCAGGAGTGGGGTGGTATTATCCGGCATGGAGCAAAACTCTTATGGTGTTATTCGGAAGCAACTGTTCCCAAACTCCTGCTGGTGACAAGAAAAGATTATGGCGGGTCCTATCTTGCCATGTGTTCAAAACATCTGGGAGCGGATATGGCCTTTGCATGGCCGACTGCTGAAATTGCCGTCATGGGTGCTGAGGGTGCAGCAAATATTATCCATGCAAGACAAATCAAAGCGGCTGATGATCCGGTTGCAAAGCGCAAAGAATTAATTGAAGAGTATAATGATAAATTTTCAAACCCGTATTGCGCTGCTGCAAGGGGGTATGTGGATGCGGTGATTCAACCGTCTCAAACACGACCCCGTCTCATTGATGCCCTTGAGGCCATGGCAACAAAAAGAGAACTGAGACCGGCTAAAAAACATGGAAATATACCTGTATAGGATAAAGGGATAAAAATGGATAAAAAGAAACTTTCTGCAGCCATGGCTGCCGTATTTGCCTACATTAAGACATCAGAAGAAGCGGCTTATATTCCCGGAGTTCCCGAATTGGTTCAGGAAATTGCAGTACAACCCGGGCAGGTCATGCAACAAAATAATATCTGGGGAATATCGGGACGACAGACCCATATGCAGGCCAATTCAATGATACAGATGCGAATATTTAAATAATTAACAATAAAAAAAATAAATTATTCAGGAGAAAATAAATGAGTGAGCATACCCAAGTTAAAACGGCTGAAATGAATTATGATAAAGACAGACCAGCGGCTGAAAATCCGTTAAAGATTGAGGATTTATCTCTGCGTGACGGTCATCAATCTCTTTTTGCCACAAGGGGAAGAACAGAGGATATGATTCCCGTTGCAGAAAGAATGGATGAGATCGGTTTCTGGGCCGTGGAAGTCTGGGGCGGTGCCACCTTTGATACCATGCACCGTTTTTTGGGGGAAGACCCCTGGGAAAGACTTCGGACCCTGAAGAGATATTTTAAAAAGACATCGTTTTCAATGCTCCTGAGAGGCCAGAATCTTGTGGGGTACAGAAATTATGCAGATGATGTTGCAAAGCTGTTTGTGAAAAAGACCGTTGATAACGGAATGGAGATCTTCAGAACCTTTGACGCTTTAAATGATTTTAGAAATTTTGAAACGGTTGTCCCGGTAATCAAGGAATGCGGTGCTCATTTCCAGGGCTGCATCTGCTATTCATTGACTGAGCCCAGAATGGGCGGAGATGTGTATACCCTTGATTATTATATCAAAAAAGCAAAAGAACTTGAAGATATGGGTGCAGACAGTATCTGTATCAAGGATATGGCAGGGTTGATGGCACCCTATGACACCTATGAGCTTATCAAAGCTTTAAAAGAGAATGTCAAGCCTTTGATTCATCTTCACAGCCATTTTACTTCCGGCATGTCGCCCATGACCCATTTTAAGGCCATTGAGGCAGGGGTTGATATCATTGATACCTGTATGACTCCTTATGCTTACAGAACATCCCATGCTGCTTTAGAGCCCTTTGTCATGTCACTTCTCGGCACCAACAGGGATACAGGCTTTGATATAAACGCCCTGGCCCAAATCAATGAAATTCTGGAAAAAGAAGTAATGCCTAAATACAAACATCTCCTGGATGATACCAAAGTTTCTGTTATTGATATCAATGTTCTGCTTCACCAGACACCCGGCGGCATGCTGTCCAACCTTGTGAACCAGTTAAGGGAAATGGATGCCCTGGATAAACTTGAGGAAGTCTACAAACAGCTTCCAATAGTCAGAAAAGAACTGGGCCAGGTTCCCCTGGTAACACCCACAAGCCAGATTGTCGGTATCCAGGCGGTTAATAATGTCTTGTTTGATACACCCGATGAACGATATAAAATGGTAACTGCCCAGGTAAAGGACCTTTGTTACGGGCTTTATGGTAAAACAAGTGTTCCCCTTGATCCTGAGGTACAGAAAAAAGCACTCAAAGGGTATGAAAGAGGGGAAGAACCCATCACCTGCCGACCTGCAGAAGTGCTTGAGCTGGAACTTGAAAAGGCAAAAGAAGAGATCGGAGATCTGGCTGTGGATGATGAAGATCTCATCGTATATGCTCTTTTTCCTGTTACCGGCAGGAAATATCTCATGCAGAAATATGGTAAAGAGCAGATACCTGAAAGCATAAAAGCCATCACGCTTGAGGATGTGGAAAAGCAAGATGAGATGATTGCAAAACTCAAGAAAGGTGAATTGGTTGAAAAGGCCAAATTGGAAACTATTCCTGAAAAAAGCGAATATGCCCGTACATTTAATGTCTTTGTGGAGGATGAATGTTTTGAAGTGGGTGTTGATGAAGTGGGAGGGGCTCCGGTTATAACTTACGCGGCGCCTGTCCAGCCGGCACCTGTTGCACTGCCAACCCCCATAGCTCCAGTCGCACCCGCCAACCCGGCTCCGGCAGCTCCAGAACCTGCCCCTGCGGCCAAAGAAGAGCCAAAAGAAGAACCTGCACCTGCTGCATCGGTTGGTACACCTGTAGCCGCACCCATGCCGGGTATGGTGATTAAATATGAAAAAAATGTGGGTGATTCAGTCAATGAAGGTGAAACTGTGGTCGTCATTGAAGCCATGAAAATGGAGAATGCATTACCTGCACCAACAAGTGGTGTGATCAAGGCGGTAAATTATAATAGTGGTGATTCCGTTGCCAAGGGAGATGTGCTTGCCGTCATCGAGTAATACGGTTTGACAAAATAATCAATATGCTTACTTTGGTAGTCTGAAAACGACAGACTACCAAAGGAGATGGATATAATGGCGTTTGAAACAAAAGAAGAACTTCTTGAAAAATATTTAAAGCTGGACAAACCCAGATGTCCGCACTGTGATGTGGAGATGACATTGTGGGAAGTCCCTCCCTTTAGTTTTGGCGATGGACTTGGCTGGGGCACCCCGTATATGTTTGTCTGTTTTAATGATGAATGCCCAAGCTATAAAAAAGGCTGGGATCACCTTAAGGAAACCATGGAAGCACCGGCATCCTATCGGTGCTATGTTGAACCGGGACAAAAAAATTTTGAGTACATGCCCGTCTTCAGCCCTGTGGGAGCCACGGGCGGAAAATTGGATGATGAAGTCCTGATCCGGGAAGAAGCCAAAAAAGAATTGATGAAGCAGACTTTTTCTGTTTTGACTGATTATTACATATCAAAGGACTGGGATGAGATTTTAAAGATTTGTCTTGATGCCAAGATTCCTTCCAAAGCACGGCTTAAGGCAGCCCAAATGGTTGGAGAACTTGGCGATGCAGATGCAGTAGAGCATTTGATCAATCATAAATTTCCAACCCCTGTCCTGCAGGAAGGGGTGAAAAAAGCCATAGAGCAGCTTCATGAAAGACATTATACCCGCGAATGCCCCTATTGTGCAGAGATTATCAAAAAACGAGCCACACTTTGCAAACATTGCAACAAAGAGGTGTCCAGGGCCTGACTATCTGCTACATTTAAAACGTTAATTTTTCAACAAAAGGTGTTCCTGCCATTGTGTTTTTATAGTCTTCATCATGGTCGGATACACAATATAATGGCGGAATGGTTCAATCAATTTTAAATAAAGTCGACCATAAATGCCCCTTGGTTTTACATAAATAGCCAGAGTTGCTGTGTAATACGCATCTTTTTTTATTTATCATCATATCATTGGACATATTTTTCTTCCAACGAGTATAAGAAACCATTATCTTTTGATTCCTGAATAAACCGATTCATCGCGTCTACAAGGGGCTGATGCGTCTTCTGAACTTGTATGGTCAGATCAAATTCAAAAAGCGGAGTAGAAGCATATTCAAATTGACCTTCGAATCCCTCTTGTTTGAGCCGATAGAGAGTTACATATTTGTCCCCCACAAATGCCTTGATTCGTTTGCTTCGTAATAGTTTAAACAATTGGACAGAGCTCACGACATCATGCGTCTCAATGTCTTTGCTCTGAAAATACCGTTCTAAGGCAGGATATTTGTTTCCCAAAATTATTCCAAGCCGCTTGCCAAACAGATTTGATGGTTCTTTAAATAAAAAGAGATCATTCGTCCGCATAAAAATGACACTGGTTTCCTTCCAAATTGTCTCTGTAAAGAGATATGCCTTTGTATCCGCGAATGCAGGACTATTGAGGGCAAATACATGCGCATCTCCATTTTGCATCATCAGAGTCATTCGTTTTCGGGAATACGGTTTGAGCACAAAGGGAAACTGAGGGTGGTGCTTTTCAAATTTTTTAAGAAACTCAATATACATTCCCCGGGTCGCATCAGCTGAATAATATGGCATATACCCTTTTTCCGCATATACTACACAGATGTCCTCAGCGAATGCTGACGTACACAGAACAACAGCTGCGATGCAAGATATCATGAATGCTCTCATTATATTTTTATGCTATTCTAATTTTAAAGATTGAACAAGTGCTTATTCCATGTGCGTATAAGTTGCCATTTTTATCCTTCAATCGTCCTTCTGCTGTTGCCAATCGTTTTCCTATATGAATCGGTTTCGCCTCACATCTTAAAATTTTGGTTTTAGCAGTTATCGATCGAATAAAATTCACTTTAATCTCAACCGTTGAGCAGCTGATACCTTTCTGGAGAGTTGAAAGAACAGAGGCGGTTATTGTGGTATCAAGCAAAGTTGTAATAATTCCGCCATGAACTGTGGAAAACGGATTATAATGGTATTCTTCAGGATTAAGCTCAAAAACAGCATAACCATTATCGACCTCGGATATTTTGTATCCAACGAGCATTGCTACGGGAGGAGGATTGATTCTCCCATCTTTAATAGATTTCAGATAATCCAACCCGGAAATTGAAGCAGCATCCCTGGCACTATTTTTTGGATCTTCCCAAACAATAGTTCTCTTTCGGTCAATGTTTTCCATTTGATTCCTTATTTCACCGGCTAACCTAAATAAACCATGTGTTTTTCAGTGTTACCTTGATTTTTTCAGCAGTTTTTTTTCAAAAAAGACTCAAGTTTTTGCATTTCAACTGAAAAATCATTTTGAAAATTGCTTGGTATTTCTATTTCTAAAAGTATTAAACTACGTAAGGCTTCTAACTTTAGTCCTTTGCAGCCTGTTTGTATTATCTCAAATAAAAATGACTTAGTCCACTCGTCGTGAATACCACTCAGGCATCGAACTATTTTATATTTCAGAAAATCATTCTTCGGATGTCTTTTGTATAATTCCTGTAGGGGTGAAGATGAACACTTTATTTTGCTTGAATAGACTATATGCCCATAAGCATCAATTGCTTGAGCTAACCCATTGATATTTTTTGAGGATTTAATAAAATTTTCAAGTGGTATAATAGCTATGATTCCAAGCCGGCAAATTG
>NZ_JAIOSW010000022.1 GCF_021107415.1 Desulfobacula sp. | reverse complement strand
GCTTCGAATTCGGATTCTTCCTGAGTGGTCACCACAACAAGATTGAGTAGGGGTGTTAAGGCGGTCGGGATTTTTATGGCTTCATCCGTATTCCCCTGATGGAGCAATGAGACCATTTGTGTAAGAAATTTTGGTGCAATGTTGGCCATCACTGAAATAGCACCACATGCCTTGATTTCAGGATCTGTCATAATATCATAAATCAGGGCATCATCTCCTGAAAATATTTTAAAATCATCCCCGCAGTATTTACGGGTAAGTTTCATATTTTCAAGATTGCCGGTGGCTTCTTTTACACAGGATATATTGGGGAAGTTCTTTGCCAGGATGGCAAGATCCTGGGGCAGCATCTGGGCACCGGTTCTGCCCGGAATAATATAAGGGATGATGTTAATATCAGGGTAAAGTCCTGCAATTATTTCATAATATTCCTTCCTGATTTCAAGGGAGCTGGGGCCATTATAATATGGGTCCACCATAAGGACAGCATCAACCCCTTCTTTTGCAGCATGGCCTGCTGCTTCCAGAGCTTCACTGGTATTATTGCTTCCAGTCCCGGCAATTCTAAGGCATTTGCCTTTTGCAAGTTGTGCAACCCGGGCAATCACATGATCGTGTTCTTTCCATTTGAATGTAGGGCTTTCACCGGTTGTTCCTGTTGCAAGGATTCCTGTGATACCATTTTCAATCTGAAAGTCGATAAGTTGTTCAAGGGCTTCCTGATCAAGTTCTCCTGCCGGGTTAAAAGGGGTGATTAATGCTGTATAGCATCCTGGTTCCATATTTTACTCCTGCCGTGTAAAAAAAAAATTATTTCCAAATGAATTTTTCTCTAGATCCACGTGCTATCATAAGTCTTGGTTTGGTTCAAGCCAAAATTAGAATTGCTGATTATTTAATGGGTCTTGACACAATGTTGTACCGTAAATATGATACTAGGTTTTAAATCAAGGATTTGAAATGGCTATAAATATTAAAAAGGATACGAATAATGACAGACACTGATCAGGGGAAGAACCTGTCAAAAAATGCAGACGAGCATATTGCAAAATTAAAAAGCCAGATTATTCAAAATGATGAATGCGGTACAACCCATTACAATCTTGCCGTAGCCCTTATGGGAAAGCAGGAGTTTGTTGAAGCTGAAAAGGAACTCCATGATGCTATTGACCGCAGCCCAACCCTTGCCGAGGCCTATGTCCTTTTGGGGGGTATCTGTCTTCAAAGAAACGACCTTGAAGGGTGCTACAGGTTCAATCAGCTCGCAACAAAAGCAAGAGCCGGTTTTGCAGAAGGGTATGGTAACATGGCATTTGTCCTTCTTCAATTGATTGACGGCAAAGATCCCAAGGAAGATGAAGAAAAAATGGATAAGGCCATAAAGAATCTTAAAAAAGCCATTATTCATAATAAAAATTTTGTTCAGGCTTTTACAACCCTTGGGACTGCCTATTTCATGAAAGGGCTTGTGCCCGAAGGTATCAAGGCAAATCTTGAAGCCATTGAAATACAGCCTGAATTCCCGGTGGCCCATAACAATCTTGCCGTGGCCTATCTTGAAATCGGAGAGTTTGATAAAGCCATTGCCTATTGTGATAAGGCTGAAGAATTCGGTTTTGAAGTTGCCCAGGAGTTGAAAGACGAGCTTGCACTTCACAGAAAGGCATAATGCATTCCAGTCTTTTTTGCTTTTTTATATCCGGAGAGGAAAAAGAGGTCTTCCCTGGCTCTCGTTTGTGGAAATTTGCCTTGTCAGGGAAAAACATCGGATTTTCCACAAATATGTCTTCTCACCCCGCGTCTTTAAAAACAATTGTGACGATTGGAGATTATTTTTCAGCCGCTCATCATTTTTTATTAAAAAATGATTTTTCAATATTGAAATCAGGTCTTGAAGCTGTTTTCAATACGCCTGTTCAAGCAAATCAGATTACTAAGATAGTTGTTTTTCTTGAAAAACATGGTTCTTTATATCATCCATTAAAAATTCAGGTAGTTGCCAGTGAGAAGCGTACCTGCTCTTTTGTTCTGAATGGAGCGGTATCAAGGTCAGGTCTGTCTTTGATTGAAAATGAGTATGACTTGATCTCTAAAATGAATCAGGCATATTCTAAACACTATCTTCCACAAGTCTTTGGGGTTGATTTTATAGAAACGGATAAAGGCAGGATTGGTTTTTTTTTAGGGGAATGGTTTGAAGGCTATAAAGAATTCCATGTGACTGAAGACCAGGATAGAAGACAAATAGTGATATGGGAATCTGACGGTAGTTGCCATTATGTTTTTGAAACGAATGCACTTGAAATTTATCAGGAGATTTCCCGGATTTTGACCTATTATTATGATCTGGAAACCTTTGAGCAGATTTCTCCCTGGCATCATGCTGCCGGAGATTTTATTGTCAAACAGGAGAAACAGAGCGTTCATGTCCGGCTGATCACAGTGAGAGGATACTCACCCTTAAAGGAATTCTGCACTGGAGAAGAAGATAAAAAAGTGTATATTTTACCGTCCTTATTGTTATTTTTTTTGAATTTGACTTTAAGAATGCGCCTTGATCGACTCAATGGTACAGGTAAAACTTATATGCTTGGAAATCGGGTGATAAAGGCAACTATTAAAGGTTTTTTAAAAGCCTTGGATGAAAAATCCACCATTTATGATTTTGGAGATTTGAGATCTGTTTTTACTGAGTTTTTCCGGCAGTTCAGTCCCGGGCAGATTACGAAAATGATGGAAAATATTTTAGAATCCACTCATCCTGAGTCTTCTGAAATTAATTTATTAGAAAAAAATCTTGAATCTCATTGCAAGATCCTGCATTTAATTTTTAAAAATATTTAAAAGAAACCTTTTTTATTGACATGTTGAAAGTAAAATTTTATATCTGCAATGTTATTTTGGTTAAGTTGTTCTCAAGAAAAAGATGGCGGTTTTATAACTCTTCGGAATAACAAAGAATTAGATTATTGAATGAAAAGTTTGAGAACTTTTTCATTATTGAATGTAAATTAACTTTTAATGGAGGTAAGTAAATGGCTAAACATAAGACTCCTTTTCTGGACCAGCTGGAATCTGGCCCATGGCCGAGTTTTGTCTCTGATCTGAAACAACAAGCTGAAGTCAGAGCCAAAAATGAAGAAGGTGTTGAATTCCAAATCCCCCAGGATTGTGTAGACGATCTTTTGGGCGTTGTGGAACTTTCTTACAAACATGGTAGAACTCACTGGAAACATGGCGGTATTGTAGGTGTTTTCGGTTATGGCGGTGGTGTTATCGGAAGATATTGTGACCAGCCACAATTGTTCCCCGGTGTTGAACATTTCCATACAATGCGTGTTGCCCAGCCTGCTGGTAAATACTATACAACTGATTATCTTAAAAAGCTGACTAAGCTTTGGGATTTCAGGGGTTCCGGTGTTACCAACATGCATGGCGCAACCGGTGATATTATTCTTCTGGGTACCACTACCCCTCAACTTGAGGAAGTATTCTGGACAATGACGCATGATTATAATCAGGATCTTGGCGGATCAGGCTCCAATCTGAGAACACCTGCTGACTGTCTTGGTTCGTCAAGATGTGAATATTCCTGTTATGATACCCAGGCATTGTGCCATTTTCTGACCAATGAATACCAGGATGAACTTCATCGTCCGGCATTCCCCTATAAATTTAAATTCAAATTTGATGGATGTCCAAATTGCTGTGTTGCATCTATTGCACGGTCTGATATGTCTTTTATCGGTACATGGAAAGATAATATCCGGATTGACCAGGATGCCGTCAACAAATATGTTGAACAGGATGCAGCTTATCCTGCCAACGCAGGTGCACATAAAGGCCGCGACTGGGGGCCTTTTGACATTGAAAAAGAAGTCCTGGCTAACTGCCCGACAAAATGTATGAAA
>NZ_JAIOSW010000060.1 GCF_021107415.1 Desulfobacula sp. | reverse complement strand
TTGGTCTTTTATATTAAATAGTGGGGTAGAACATGAGATATAAAAAAAACATGGCTCAACTGATTTTTACTGCTTTTTTTATTACCTTGATGGTCCAGACAGCTTTTTGTGAAGACGCTCCTCCTGTCGGCCAGTCAAAAAGCATACCTGTGACAGATGAACAAGGGATTTCTGCTGATATTTTTGGCCAGAAAGGTGGTCGTTTTCATCCGTTTTTACTTTTTGAAGCAATCTATACAGACAACCTTTTTGCCACCAATTCTAATACAAAAGACGATTTTATTACCACCATTGCTCCGGGTATCTGGCTTGCTTTTCCAGCAAACAGGGAAAAACTTTTAGCCATTGACACCACCACAACTTCTCCGGGCGGGCTCAACTTAAGCCGTATCAAACCTGAAGCCACCAGACGATACCAGAGCTATTTTTTATACTCACCTGAATTTGTCCTATATTCTGATTATTCCACGCATGACCATGTAAATCATAGAGCAGAAGGTCTTTTGCAGTACAATTTTAATTCCGGCCTCTCGTTTGATCTGATTGATATTTTCCATGACAGGGAAGAAATTGCCGGCAATGGCATTACAAACACTCTTTATCGGCACCAGGATAATCTTCTGGATTTTATCACCACCTATGATGCTCCCTCGGGCAAATTCAAACTGCAGGCTACCTACTCAAATTATGATATTGACTATAAGGACGATGTGATTAATTATAGAGACAGAAACGACAACTCTTTTGGGATATCCGCGTTTTATAAATTCTGGCCCAAGACATCACTTTTCGTCGAATATAATTATTCAGATATTGATTTTGATGCTGGGGCAACAAATGACAGTGTTGAAAATCGATATTATGCAGGTGTAAACTGGGACATTACTGCTAAAACAAGAGGAACATTAAAATTAGGCTATATAGATAAGGATTTTGACTTATCAACCGCTGAAGACCAGGATAACTTTTCACTAGAACTTCAAACCCAGCATAATTTGACCCCAAAGAGGGCACTCCAGATAAATGGATATCGAAAATTTCATGAATCAGATCTAGTGAATGCTTCGAGCTTTCTCTCTACAGGTATTGATATAGGACTGATGCAGCGGTTTACCGAAAAATGGTCTGGAACCCTGAATGCCTTTTATGAACAAAATAAATATAATGGGTTCGATCGGGATGATGATTTATACGGATTCGGGCCGGCCATCAGATTTGAACCCAAAAAATGGCTGATTTTTGATTTAGGGTATCAATACCATCATAATAACTCAAATATTACCTTTTATGATTATAAAATTCATCAGATCTTTTTACGAATAAGTCTGTCCATGTAACGCCATGAGCAATTTAATTTTTAAAAAAACATGGATTCTGATCCTTGTTTTTATACCGATATTGTCCTTTGCCCAGGAGTATACCATTGGGGAAGGAGATGTGCTTGATATTAATGTTTATGAAAATGAAGACCTTTCCACTACTGTAAGGGTGAGTGCAGACTATACCATCCGCGTCCCTCTTCTGGGTGAAATCAATGTGAAAGACTTAACGGTTTCACAGGTTTCTGCAAAAATTGAAAAATTGTTTGCAGACGGATATCTGGTAAATCCCCAGGTGGATGTATTTATTTCAGAACACCGGAGCAAAAAAGCCATTATCCTTGGACAAATCAGGAATCCCGGCCAATATGAATTAAGAGGAAAGATCACCTTTCTGGAGTTTATTTCAAAAGCCGGTGGTCTGACTGCTGATGCCGGCAGCACCGCCATCATCAAACGGATTTCCGGATCCGGTAATAACAAAGATCAGATTGTCATTGATTTGGACAAACTGATTAAAAAAGGAGATGCATCCCTTAATATCTCCATTCAGGACGATGACAGCATCTATATTTCCAAAGCCAAAACATATTATGTCTCCGGTGAGGTTAAAAAGCCGGATTCTTATACATATGAACAGGAACTGACTGTCATTAAAGCCATTACCATGGCCGGCGGATTTTCTAAAATTGCTGCAAAAAATAAAGTTAAAATTATCAGAAAAATTAAGGGTAAAAAGAGTATTTTTAACAATGTTAACATGGATGAACCCATACTCCCGAATGACGTTATCGTTGTTCCTGAAAGTTTTTTCTAATCATGGATGAAAAAGAAATACATTTAAGAGATTATCTTCGTATTATTGGCAAACGAAAAGGAACTATTTTTACCTTTTTTCTATTAACCCTTATAACCGTCATCATTGCCACATTTACTGCAACGCCATTATATCTTGCCTCCACTAAAGTTATTATAGAAAAAAATACCTCTGATTCTTTGACAAACAGCTATCGATACACCCCTTATGATCCCGAATTTTTAGAAACCCAGCATCAGTTAATTAAAAGTGCCGCAGTTGTCGAGAAAGTCGTTGAAAATCTGGACCCTGAAAAAATGTACGACACTTTTTTTGCTGAAAAAGAAGAAAAAACATCCTATCTCATCAGTGTTTTAAGCTGGTTTAAGGATCAATTTTTAGTATTTAAGGAAATGATCGGGATTGAAAAATTATTTTCCTCCTCAAATGAGACAGTGAATAAAAAAATCCCGGCAGAGCTCGACATTCCGCTGACAAAAGCCAAGAAGCTTGAAAATATTATCAAAGCAGGCATTTCTGTGGACCCGGTTGCCAATTCAAGAGTGGTTCAGATTGGCTACATTTCTGATAACCCTGCTGTTGCAATGAAAGTTGCCAACTCAGTTGCCCAGGCCTATATTGACGAACTGATTGATATGCAGATGAAAGTTGCAGGATATAGTATCGGGTGGATGAGAAAAAAGGGTGAAACTCAACGGGTAAAACTTGAAGAATCAGAAATAGCCTTACACAGCTATAAAAAAAAACATGATATTGTAACCGTAGAAAACCGCCTTACTGTCCTTCCGGAAAGACTTTCAGAACTCTCTAAAAACCTTACAAGAGCAGAAACAAAGAGAAAGGAACTATTTGCGATTTACAACCAGGTTAAAAATGTAAAAAAAGAAGATCTGGAAACAATTGCTGTGATTGTTAAAAATACTTCTGTTGATTCGATCAACAAGAAGATCCTCATCGCAGACCAGAAAATTTCAGAACTTTCAAAAAAATATGGTCCAAAACATCCTAAAATGATCACGGCCAATAATGAATTAAAAAGCCTTAAGGATAAAAAATACAAAGCATTGAAAACTGCTGTCCAGACTATTAAAAATGAATATTTGCTTACTAAATCCAATGAAAGAGATCTAAGAGAGCTTTTGGACCAGACAAAATTCAAGGCAGCAAGACTTGGAGAAAAATCTATCCAGCTTGGCATCCTGCAAAGAAAAGTAGATACAAACAGGTATCTCTATGATGCGTTAATCAAAAAAATAAAGGAAAAAGGCATTACTGAAAAAAGCCAGACCGTCAATGTCTGGGTCATTGAAAAAGCCCAATTGCCAAAATTTCCTGCAAAACCCAAAAAAAAAAGGAATATTCTTCTGGGCATTATCCTGGGGCTTTTCGGTGGTATCGGCCTTGCCTTCTTTTTAGAATATCTGGACAATACAGTTAAAACTCCGGAAGATGTTGAAGACAGATTTAATATTCCTGTTATCAGCACTATTGATCTTTTTAAAGAAAAAAATCAAACCATTGTACAGAATGTTTTAAAAGATACGTCCTCTTTGATCGCAGAAAGCTTTAAGGGATTAAGGACCTCTGTTTTTCTTTCTTCTGCTGACAACCCGCCCAAGATTCTTTTAATCACAAGCATGGCACCGGGGGAAGGCAAATCATCTGTGGCAGTTTGTCTTGCAGGCAGTATTGCTCAAACAGGAAAAAGAATCCTTCTGATAGATGCAGATATGAGACGTCCGGTGCAACATAAAAATTTCAACCAGGAGAACACTTCAGGTTTAAGTTCTTTACTCGCCGGTGTCGCAGAGGAGGATGAGAGTATCCAGTTAGATATCCTTGAAAATCTGGATCTGATCACTGCCGGTCCCATACCTCCGAATCCCTCAGAACTTTTAAGTTCAAAAAAATTCAAAGAAATGCTCCATACATTTTCCAATTCCTATGACATGGTTATTATTGACTCACCCCCTTTGGCCAGTGTGACCGATCCTGTCATATTAAGCCAGAATGTGGACGGAGTGATTATTGTCACCTGGGCCGGCAAAACAACTTATGAAATATTGGGAAAAGGCCTCAAACAGCTCACAGAAATCAATGCACCCATTACAGGACTGGTGCTGAACCGGTTCAGTGCCAAAAAGAGTGGATATTACTACAATTATGGTGATTATTATTATTCATCAGAATCATAATTAATATGTCATTAAAACTTTCAAAAGGTTTGTTTTTTTTCTTATTTATTTTCTCACCTTTAGCATTTGGAACGACTGAACCATGGTCTTATGCCATAATGGAGACGGGCACAGGGTTGGCATGTCTGCTCTTTTTCATCTCAATTTTAAAAAACAACAACAAATTATACCAGGTCCCGGGCATAACGCCTTTACTTTTATTTCTTTTTTATATTCTCTTTCAACTCATACCTTTGCCCCCGTTTATAATTGAATACTTATCGCCTGAAACTTTTAAAATACATCAAATAACAAACCTGCTGGCTGATACAAATTCATGGATGAGCATTTCCGTTCATCAAAAAGCCACTCTGTCCGAATTTTTCAGATACGCCACCTATGTCATGTTTTATGTATTAACTATTCAACTGCTGAAAGAAAAAGAGATGCTTCAGACCACAGTCCTTGTGATTGTATTTTTTGGAGGGCTTCTGGCATTTTCTTCCATCTTGCAGTTTTATCTGACAGAGGACATGGCATTATGGTTCAGGCATTCTCCGATTAATTCCATTGTGGTGGGACCCTATGCCAACCACAACCATTATGCAGGTCTCATGGAGCTAATCTTTCCTGTCGTGCTTGGCCTTTTTTTATTTTACAGACCCAGGATTGGAAACACCTCCCTGATAAAAGGGATTGCCCAGATATTCAGCCAGGAAAAGGCCAATATTCATATTCTTATCGGAGCATCAGCATTATTGATTGTTATTTCCATTTTTGTCAGCCTGTCCAGAGGCGCCATGATCAGTACGTGCTTTTCACTTCTCTTATTTACATTTTTTCTTCTGAAACGAAAAATCAGTAAAGGAAACACCCTGCTGATGATTGGTCTCATCATCATCACCACACTCTCAATTGGATGGTTTGGATGGGATCAGATCTTTGAAAGATTTGCAAAACTGAAGAATGCCCAGGGTATCATTTATCAATCCCGGCTTGACTTCTGGAAAGATACACAGGGTATTATCAGTCATCATACAATCACCGGGTCCGGTATGGGAACTTTTTCACATATTTATCCCTTGCATCGTTCTTTCAAAAGGCAAGGATTCCTTACCCATGCCCATAATGATTATCTTGAACTTCTGGCAGAAGGCGGTATCATTGCCTTTTTACTTGCTGCATCCTTTTTATTGACCCTGTTTTATAAAACCTATAAAACTTTCTCAAAAAGAAGAGATGCTTTTTCAATCTATCTCTATATTGGCTGTATCACAGCTATGGTTTCGATCCTTTTGCACAGTTTTACGGATTTCAATATGCACATTGGGGCCAACGGACTCTGGTTCTTTTTTATCGCAGGCATTGCTGTTTCTGCTGCAAACACCGGCTTAAGAAAACAAAGCAAAGAAACCAGACTTGCACCTGTAAATGCTCTAAGTAAAAAATTGAGCTCTGCCTTTATCGTTTGCAGTGTTGCTGTTCTCCTGATGCTATATAATATTTCAAATTTATTAGGCGTCTTTTATTACTCAAACATTAAAAATTATACAATGAGTGTAAAAACACCGCCTGATATTATTAAAAAAATTGAAAAAGTAGCTGGCTTTGCATCACAATTTGATCCGTTTCATGCGGCCTATTCATTCACGCAAGCCAATACCGCCTGGTTTTTAAATGATCTTGAAAGATCACGAACACATTTTATTGATTCTTTACGTCTCGATCCTTTAAATTCAAGGCATTTGAACCGGTTTGCCTCCTTTCTTGCTCAACAGGGTGAACCGGCAAAGGGACATGCTGCCTTTAAAAACAGTATGGTTTATGACAAAAGTAATGCTGAATACACATTTCAATATGGAACCTGGCTGCTTGCACAAAAAGATTTCAAGCAAGGGTTTGAATATATGAAAAAAACATTGGCTTTGAACGAAAAATATTTTGAACGGGTTCTGACATCAATGATTGTTTCGGGAGTAAATGACAGCGATATGGAGCAGGCCATTCCCAATCTGCCCGGGCCGACCATTGAATATGCCAATTTTTTAAGCAATACAGGTTCCATGGAAGATGCCGTCATCAAATATCTTGCTGCGCTTGATTTGATTGAAACCCTGCACAATAAAACCATTTTCACTCATAAAGACCCTTTAGTTAAAATTCGTTTCTTTTATTATAAAATATTCAAATTTTTCAGGACCCGCAATGACTTAAAAAATGCCATGGGAGTGATGGAAAAAGCGGAAAGAACCCTTCCAATGGATGCCAGGATAAAAATTACACTTGGCGATTTATATTATAGCCAGGGTATTTTGTATAAGGCCTTTGATAAATATGACCATGCTCTTTTATTGGAACCGGGCAACAAAAAAGCATTAAAAATGATACAAAAGCTCAATCAGTAACATGCTTTTCTGCAAATTGTGCCATGACCTCGTGGATGCGCTGGGGAGGTGAGATGGTAAAATAATTTTCCACAACAACATGGCCTATTTCGTGGGCCACGACTCTTAAGTAGGCATTATCCGCCGAGTAAAATATCCTGTTCTTATGTGGTGAATAAAATGCGATATACTCCACATCAATATGATAAATTCGACGAAAATCTTTTTGCACTTCTTTTTCACTGGGATGAATAACAATAGAAAACCTAAGTTGAGGCGGGAACATATCTAAGACAGCCATGACTTTTTCAACAACGAAATTGATCTTTGCGATCACCTCATCTTCTATGGTATCGCCTCTGGCTTTTCTAATTTGTGATTTGAGTCGCCCCATGTATAATTCATTATTAAATTCCCGCAAATCATCATGGTCAAAATAAGTAATTACAGCATATCTTGATTCAAGTTCATAGGCAGCACAATCCAGAGAAAAAGAAAAAATTATTCCTAAAAAAAATAATATATATATAGGCTTGAAACGAATCATATTCCCTATAATCTATCCCGGGAAAATGTATAGTCATTTATCATGGTATGAACATTTTTTTGACTCTCCAGTATTTGATTAAGAAAAGGCTCTGCTTTGCTGATATCCATATCAGCATCTTTCAAGGTTTTTCTCAATTGATGGACTGAAATTTCAATCTTTGAATTAAATGTTTCGATTAAAGATAATTGCTCAGAAAGAATAAAATTGAAAGCATTTATTTTTTGTGCCAGATTTTTGCCTTCATCCTTTTGGCGCAAGATAATTTTATCTGAAAGATCACCCCCCACCATCGCATCAAAAGTTTTTTCAAACCGATAAAAAGGACCGGCTACCCTGTGGGTTAGAAACAGGGTGATTATAACCACAAGTCCTCCCCCCAAAACAATGAACAACCATTGGGTACTGAGAATTTTTTTAAACAGTATATCCGGTGTGACGCCTAGTTGAAGATGATAATTATCATAAGCAATGGAAAGCGTATTAGAAGAAAAAAAGCTGAACACCCCTATAAATAAAATACTTCCAATTGTGGCCAAAAGAAAATAATTAAAAATATAGCGCCCCTGAAATTCTTTATTGATAAAATAATTTCGTCGCTTATATTGAACCTGACTATTCATTTTTCCTCCAGATTTCTGCTGTTTGTCTGATTGTATCTGTCCATTGCGCCAAAAGCTGCTCCTTTTTTTTATCCTGAATAAAAAGAGAAACTCGTTTAATATCAAACTCTTCCTTTTTGCCCGGGTCTTCTTTTTTTTGAATATCATCAAGCATGTACACAAAAATTCCGAAATTAGTTTTCTTGAGTTTAGAAGATTCTCCTATATTTAAATTCAATACCATAAATTTCAGATCATCGGACAGATCGATAAAATCAGCTTCGAGTTTTTCAATGGTTTCATTGGTTCGCTTTTGTGCGTCTTTCAGGCTTGGATAAATCATCTTGGTAAAAAAAAGTCTGTTTTGAATCAATGCTTCATATTTTGCAATCTCATCATTGGTAACATCCACCACCAGAGAATCCCATTTTCGGTCCAGAAGAATTTTTATCAAAGACTGCTCATAAAAATTTTCAACGGACTGCCTGAAACTTTCTTCCTTATTAATATCCATCCTGATCGCTTCCTGAATAAGGAGCTGTTTAGTGATAACCGACTCAATAAATTGTTCCCGGCTCATAACATGAGACGTCTTTGCATGTGACATTTTTTCAAATTCATCTTCGGAAATAATCCGGTCGTTTATTGATAAAAACGGTTTTGAAATTTCAACACGGGTATTAAACAATCCATAGGCTGCCAATCCGGAAAAAACAATCATGATCGCAATAATATAGTAAACATACTTCATCTTAAATTCAGTCCTTTAAAAGATTAATTATCAACAATCAGACGGCCTGTATTTCTCTCTACCTGAATGCACCTGTCATCATAAAGTCTTTGCATATTATAGTCTTTAATGTTTGTTATTTCAAGTTCAGGCAGGCCATTTTCTTTGAACCATTTTCGAATAAGCGGTAATTGTTCCGGATCTTGAACCCTGGCAGTGAATATCTTGACCCTAATGCCATTATTGATCATCTTTTTAACCAGAGCCAGCATGGCAGGAACCGGTTCTCCCACTTCATCGTATGAGGACATCCTGTTGTAATAGGCCAGTGTCCCGTCAAGGTCTACACCGGTCCACATTTTAGGCAACTCTTTATTTGAATCATCCAGGGTTTGATCAGAAGAATGGATGGAATATTCCTTGGTAACTTCCTCTTTTGCTTTTTTTAAATATTTTTTTATTGAATTTAACATACTCTTTTATATAATATATAATTTGTCGAAAACAAATAAAAAGGGAGTATTTCTTGAAAAAAATTATATTTCTAATTTTTATGTCCTTAATTTTTTATACTATAGTTTTTGCAGAAACCCAAAGAGAACTATTTGATAAAGGGGTCCTCCTTTTTAAGCAAGGCCAGCACCAACAGGCCATTGATACATTCTCAAAACTGATTGAAATCGCTCCCGACAATGCAGATGCCTACAAAAACCGTGGCGTTTCTTATATGAAACAGGAAAAATTTGATCTTGCAATTCAGGATTTTGAAAAAGCAAAAAAATTATTTCCCGAGCTGAAGGGACTTTATAGTAATCTGGGTGTGGCATGGTATTACAAAAAAGAGTATGAAAAAGCCATTGAAAGCTATGAAATTGAAATTGAAATGGCACCGGAGAATCATGTGGCATATTTTAACCGGGCTTTGTGTCTTGCCGAACTCGACCAAAACAAACAAGCCCTTGATGATCTTTCAAAAACGCTGAGCCTCAAGCCTGATTTTTACTGGGCAATCTGTTATAAGGCAGATCTGCTTGTTCTGGAAGGAGAAAATATCAGAGCCATTGAAACCTATGAAGAAGCCATCAAACAAGACCCGAACAGTTCGTATGCAACAGAAAAACTGGTTCAACTTAAGCAAAAAATAAAAAAGAAAGACAAACCTGAAAGCACTAAAGAGCCAAGTAACAGCTATGCCCTTCAGGCAGGCGCTTTTCTCAACCAGGCAAATGCCCATAAGATGAACACCCAATTGATCAATAAAGGGTTTGATTCAAGGATACTGATTCTTAAAGATTCCAGGGACAGAACCTGGTATCTGGTAAGATCAGGCAATTATACAAATCGAGATGGAGCTCAAAAGGCTTGCCTGTCATTAAAGAACAAACTTGGCATTAACCCGCTGATTCGTCCTGTGAGCGCCTGGTAATATTATTTTGCCTGATGACATTATTTGAACTGGTGGCATTATTTTAATTTGCAATATTATTTTAAATATCCGGTCAGACGGAAAACCTGATATTTAAAATATCCCCGTCTTCAACAAGATATTCCTTGCCTTCCACATAAATTTTGCCGGCCTTTTTAAGTTCTGCTTCATTGCCGGCTTCCATGAGTTCACCATATTTGAATACTTCCGCACGGATAAAGCCTCTTTCAAGATCAGAATGAATCACACCGGCAGCTTTAGGCGCTTTTGCGCCCTTTCTGACCAGCCACTGCCGGACTTCATCCTTTCCAACCGTAAAAAAGGAAATCAGGTTCAAAGATTTCAAACAAAGCTTTGTCAGGCTCTCAAGGGCTGTTTGCGTTATGCCAAGATCTTCTAAAAATTCATTTTTTTCTTCCTGGGTATCCAGCATGGCAATTTCAGCCTCAACTTTTGCAGATACCAGCATGACTTCTATTTCCTGGGTTTCGCAGCTTTGCCTGAACCTTGAAAGGATGGCCTCACTCTCAAGGTCATCTTCAGACACGTTAACGGCAATGACCAGTTTTTTCCTTGTAATAAAGGGATAACTCCTGATCATCTTTTCCTCATCATCCGTCAATTTAATCAACCTTAACGGTTTTTCCTGTTCAAGAAAGTCTTTTAACTTGTTCATGAGCACAAGTTCTTTCTGCTGATCTTCATCCTTTATCTTTTTGACCATTGCCTCAAGACGTTCGATTCGTTTTTCAATAAATATCTGGTCATGCATGATCAATTCGGAATTAACCATCTCAAAATCCCTTATGGCATCCACAGA
>NZ_JAIOSW010000133.1 GCF_021107415.1 Desulfobacula sp. | reverse complement strand
CAAACCAATATTAAAAAGAATAATGATGATAAAAAATTGGATCACATCACGATTCAGCTTGGAGCGGAGTTAAGCAAAGAAGAAATGCCGACGGTCAGTTTTCTACATGATCTTCACACAGAGGCTGTTAAAGGGAACTGTACAGCCTGTCATATTGAAAAAGAAGACGGTATTATCTTTGAATTCAAAAGAACTAGTGAAAAAGCGTCCATGGATTCTTATCATGACGGATGTATTGCCTGCCATGTGGAGAAAAAAGCATCCAATGAAAAATCAGGGCCGCTTACTGCGGATTGCCGATCCTGCCATACTGTAAAAAAGTCCAAAGAATCCTCATGGGAAAGATTGAGTTTTGATAAATCTCTTCACTTTATCCATGAAAGTGCAAAGCAAATTAAGGGCCAAAATATTTTAAATAAGGATACTGCGAGTAAAGATAATTGCAGCGCGTGCCATCATAAATATAATGAGAAAACAAAAGAGATATTTTATATCAAGGGTGAGGAAGAATCCTGCGGGTATTGTCATAAACCGGAAGAGCAGGACAGTATAAGACCTATTCGCCAAGCGTCCCATGACTCATGCGTAAAGTGTCATCAAACTTTGAAAAGTAAAAATACAGATGCCGGACCCATAACCTGCAACGGATGTCATGATAAAAAACAACAGCAGAAGATAAAAAAGGTTTTAGATATCCCCCGGCTCAAACGAAATCAGCCGGATGAAGTTGCCATTACTGGCTGGAAGGCCGGCAGTTCTGCGACAAAAAACTATATGGATGGTGTTGCCTTTAATCACAAAGGCCATGAAACAAATAGTCAAAGCTGCAAAGCATGTCATCATGAGACATTGAAAAAATGCAATGACTGTCATAAGCCGGAGGGGGGAGATTCAAAGGGTGGATTTGTCAGTCTTGCCCAGGCAATGCACAATCCGGACAGCAATAGAAGTTGTATTGGCTGCCACAAGGAACTCACAAAAAATTCTGATTGTGCCGGCTGTCATTTTCAGGTTCCGGTCAAAAAGGATGATTCCAATTCGTGTAAAACATGTCACAATTTGAAGCAGGCCCAACTGCAATCCATGAACCCTGAGGAAGTTGCAAGAAAGGCGTTAGCAGATTCGTCGAAAGGATACAAACCGGTCAAAAAAGACAAAATCCCTGAAACAGTCGTTATTGATGTGTTAGCCAATGAGTATATGCCAAGCCGGTTCCCCCATGGAAAAATGGTTCAGGCTATTTTCCTGCGGGTTGAGAAAAGCGATATGGCCAGGGCGTTTCACACGGATCAGGAAGGGCTGTGTATGGGATGCCATCATAACAGTCCTAAAACACTTGTGCCTCCCAAATGTGCCTCCTGTCACAGTAAAAAAGGCCCGGATTCAGATGGCAGACCGGGATTAAAGGGGGCCTATCATGGCCAGTGCATTACCTGCCATCAGAAAATGGAAGTTAAATCCATTGCAGCAACTGACTGCGCCAAATGTCATGAAGAAAAGAAATAGAAGTTTTAAAGGATATATATAAGGGTAAAAATTATGGCTATTTCTCGTAGAAAATTTTTGGGTTCACTTGGAGCGGCTATCGGTGTCACCACAACCGGTACCCTGACAAAAGCCTATGGTGCCGCAAACAAACATTTCAAGGGATATCCGGCAAGTGGTGGAATCCTGCATGATACAACCTTGTGTATTGGATGCAGAAAATGCGAACAGGCCTGTAACAAAGTAAATGATTTGCCGCAACCTGAAAAGCCGTTTGAAGATTTAAGTGTTCTGGACAAAAAACGGCGCACCCAGGCAGATGAGTTTACGGTCGTTAACCGGTTTGGAGCCCGGGAAAAAGTTTTTGTAAAAAAGCAGTGCAATCATTGTCTGGAACCGGCCTGTGCCTCTGCCTGTTTTGTTAAAGCGTTTACAAAGACACCGGAAGGACCGGTGGTGTATGATGCTTCTCTGTGTGTAGGGTGCCGGTATTGCATGGTGGCATGTCCTTTTGACGTTCCGGCCTATGAGTATGATAAACCCCTGACACCCAGAGTAACAAAATGTACCATGTGCGCTCCCCGTTTAAAAGAGGGTAAACTTCCGGGTTGTGTAGAGGCCTGTCCCAGGGAAGCCTTGATTTTTGGAGAGAGAGACACGCTTTTAAAGATGGCAAAATTTAAGATTCAAAAACATCCTGAGCGATATATTGATCATGTGTATGGCGAACATGAGATGGGGGGGACAAGCTGGCTTTATCTTTCCCAAGCTCCTTTTGAAACCATTGGCATGAGAGAGGACTTAGGAACGACATCAGCACCTGAACTGACCTCTGGGCCGCTTTCGGCTGTTCCAATTATTGTTGGTCTCTGGCCGGTATTATTGACTGGAGTTTATGCCATCTCCAAGAGGAAAGATAAGATAGCTAAAGAAGAAAAAGATGACGCATTACAGGCGGCAGGAATTAAGGCCAATGAAGAGATGAATCAAAAGTTGGAAGAACTTAAGGAAAAAATGACCAAAGAGAAAACTGCTGCAATCAATTTTGAAGTGAAGAAAGCCCTGGAAGAAGTTGCAAAAGAAGCCGAAACTCAGGACCTTGAAGATTCAGAAGAAAAAGGCAAACAGGAGGAATAAAATGGATTTGGATAACCAGATTCCTGAAAATAAAAAATTTACCGTGTTTAATGTGGTGACAGGTATCATCCTTGCGGGTGGACTTATATTAACAATCTTACGGTTTACAATGGGCCTGGGAACGGTAACCAACCTTGACAACACCAACCCCTGGGGGATATGGATCGGGTTTGATCTGCTATGTGGTGTTGCCCTTGCAGCAGGCGGTTATGTCACATCTGCATCCTGCTACATTTTCGGACTGAAACGATTTCATTCCGCTGTTCGTCCTGCTATTTTAACGGCTTTTTTAGGGTATGCCCTTGTCGTTCTGGCCCTTCACTACGATGTGGGCCGCCCCTGGCGCCTGCCCTATCCAAT
>NZ_JAIOSW010000450.1 GCF_021107415.1 Desulfobacula sp. | reverse complement strand
GATTTGCGGATGATTATGACTCTTTTTTTCCACTTAACTTAACGTTGGAGTGATTAATATGAAAACATTTTCATTCTCTATGAGAGCAACATTTAGTTCGACTGTTACCGCCATATTTTTTCTGCTCTGTTCATCTTCAGGCTATGCAAGTGATATTGTTGTATGGGCAGTTGCCGACAGACCGACCTCTTATATTCTTGAAGGTCAGGACAAAGGTCGGGGGGTTGTAGATGAAGTATACTCCATTTTTCATGAAAATTTAAATGATTACGACCATAAAACCAAAGATATGAATTTTGCCAGAATTCTGGTTCAGATGGAACATGGTAAAAATCTGTGCGCATGCGGATTTAAAAAGCCTGAAAGAGAAAAAGTCGGTTATTTTTCAATTCCTGCCATAATTGCCTTGCCATTTTCGGTAGTTGCAAAGAAAGGTCGTCTGAATGAGATATACGGGAACACAAAAAGCATATCACTGAAAAATCTGTTTGAAAATATAAATCTGGAAGGTGGAGTAACAAAGAAGCGCTCTTACGGAGATATTACCATGTTGATAGATGAATATGAGAAAAAAGGAAATCTTTATGTTCAGTCATCTACTCACAACCTTATGAAAATGCTGATTGCAAACCGCCTTGACTATGCTATAGAGATACCCTCATTTGCAAAATATATTGCAAAACAGCTTAGAAGTGAAGAGATAATTGAGAGCTATGCTATAGAGGAAAACAAAAACAAGGTTCTTGTTGCCCACATTTTTTGCACCAAAAACGAGTGGGGACATGCGATTATAAAAAGAATCGATAATATTTTGCGAAAAGAAAGAAATTCATCAGGTTATATCGAAATTCTGGAAAGATGGTATGATGAAAAAGGTCGAAGGATAATAAGAGAATATTACAATACCAACTTTTTGAAATCTGAGCATTAAATAAGATAATCATCAGGTGTGGCAGTTACCCGGTTAATGTAACAAAAAGTTGAAGTGGAAAAAATCAACTGGTATGATTTGCGGATGATTATGACTCTTTTTTTCCACTTAACTTAACGTTTTTAGTAGACTAATGACTTTCTGAATTGGTTTGAATGTCAGATTATTGTCCTGATGATGTCGTAACCATGTCGTGGTCTAAATGGTCTTTGCTTAGTATATATAGTCTCAAATTTTAACTATAGGAGCATACGTATGAGCGTCCGTAAACTTCGTCTTGAAAAAAGTTGGTCTCAAGAGCAATTGGCTGAGATATGCAATCTTAGTGTGCGAACTATCCAACGTATTGAAAGAGGTCAAAAGCCAAGCTTAGAATCTTTAAAAGCTCTATCTGCGGCATTTGACACAGATGTTACTTACATAACCAAGGAGACTGATATGTCAAAGCAATCCAATATTTCATTAAAAGAAGAACAGGCTATTATATATGTGCGTGATATTAAAGGATTTTATACTCATCTCATAACATATGCAATTGTCATTGTGGGATTATTTGCATTGAATTTAATAACATCATCAGACTATTTATGGGCTATTTGGCCAGCTTTGGGCTGGGGGATCGGTGTCAGCATCCACGGCATAAATGTTTTCGAGGTTTTCAATTTGTTTGGGCCCGATTGGGAAAAGCGTCAAATTGAAAAAAGGTTAAAGCGTAATTCATAATATTTTCATAACCTGTTAGTTCAGGTCACAGCAAGGGTCTACGCCGTTTTGGCAGGTTGTTGTAAATTTGAAATATATAATTTTTAGCGGAAGTCGTGGAAACCATAGCTGCACCTGACTTCTGCGTTAATAAGGCAATATGAATTATGAATGAATTTCAAAGACAGTCCAATGGTCGCTGGGCTTTAATTACTGGAGCATCAGCCGGTATTGGCAAAGCATTTGCAACTGTATTTGCCAGAAACGGGTTTAATCTTGTGCTTGTAGCCCGCCGGGAGGAGAAATTAAAAAATATTGCTGCGCAAATGGAAAAATCATTTGAGATACGAACCAAAGTTCTTGTTTCCGACCTGGCCGATCCTGTATCCCCACAACAGGTATATGATGTACTAAAGGCTGATCAGATCATGGTCAGCGCAATGGTTAATAATGCAGGTTATGCTTTGAAAACAAAGTTTTTAGAAACCTCCTGGCAGGAGCATCAGGATATGATCCAGGTGATGATGACCGCAGTTACGCAGATGTGTTATCTGTTTGCCGGCGAAATGAGAAAACAAAAATACGGACGTATAATAAACGTTGCATCGGTTGCCGCATTCAGTCCGCAGATGCCAGGCAATCTGTATGGCGGTATCAAGTCATATGTTGCAGGGATATCGGATGCACTGCATATGGAGTTGTCAGGGCATGGTATAAATTGTACGGCATTATGCCCCGGATTCACAAGAAGTGAATTCCATGATGTCATGGGTGTTCGTGAATCCATTGACAGGCTCCCTAAATTTATGTGGTCCCAGACTGAAGATGTTGCAGAACAGGGTTATCAGGCTGTAATGAAAGGAAAGGTGTTTTGTATTCCAGGTGGTTTTTACAAGGTGCTTACAGCAATGATGGGGTTTTTTCCTAAATCATTTAAATCTTGGCTGGGGAAGCGGAGCCAGTAGAGTGAAATTGTATTTATAAACAAAAAAGCACTTTAAGAGTTGAATAGGCTCCTAACAACGAAAATGAACCGGGTGATACCGGTTATTTTCAAAGTTCTCCGAGTATGACGTTTGGGGGATCGTTTTTTCACAAAATTGGTATCAGTTAATTTGAATATGTATTTCTAAAGGGATGTCAGAATATAAAATCATGCCCAAGACAAGAGATAATCACTATGTTCCCCAATGGTATCAAAGAGGATTTCTCTTGGAGCATTCAAATCAGCTTCATTATTTAGATCTTAATCCTGACACGAAAGAACTTCCCGATGGTAGAGTAATTACGATGAACGATAGGAACATTTGGCCAACCTCTCGAGAGCTTTGCAAGATAAGGAAATTTTTCTGATTATAGCATTTTGAAGTCAAAATTTAAAAAATCAGCTTCGGAGGCTGCGGACAGGCCTCAGATTTATCCGGATTTTATATCCGGTTGGCTTAGTATTGCCTCTAATCGAGGCCATTTTGCCCGGATTTCCATGTCCGAGCGCACCTATCCATCTAAACCGGGAGGGCTTCAAGGATTTTGGCCCCCTTTTTCAAATTGAAAGCAAACTGTCGGAACATGATATCGATTTTATTTTTTAGTAATTTCGGAAACCGTGCCTGGTTTCCATTATTATACTTGTGGCTTATTCCGAAATATCGCTCTACTATGTACCGGTATTTTGAAATACCCTTATTGCGTTCTATTTCTAAATCAGTCAGCTTGACATTTTTTTCATCCTTACGCATAATCCCGTCTTTAATATTGTTTAATGCAAGGAATTCACGATTGGGAGCGCCGGGATATCCTTTATCAGCATAGACAATTTTGATTTTATTCTCAGTATGCATGCTATAAATGACAGCACGAGGCAAATAGATTGAATCATTATGAGAAGCAGGGCTCAGAGTAGTGGAGAGAATGAAACCATTTTTCAGTGTCAACAGCAGCATGCTCTTTCAGGCCATAGTGAGGTTTATCATTTTTAATAACCCAGTTGGAATCAAGATCACGAGAAAATTTTTTCTTGTTTCCATTTTTATCAAATTTGCCCTCAGGAGTGTTAGCTTTTTCTTTGATCTCTTTGAGTTTGTCATTAGAGGCAGGTCTGCTTGCCGACTGAACCAGCCTGGCATCTACAGCAACTCCTTCATTGATGGAAACTCCATGCTGATGGAATTGTTTGAGAAGGGCACTGTTGAGTCGAGTCATGGCTTCCTCGGAAAGGCGGCTTCTGAATCTTGAAAAAGTAGAATGATCTGGAGAAGGCTGCTCCAGAGAAAGATCAAGAAAGGATTTGAAAGAGATTCGGTCATTAATCTGGCTCTCAAGTTCAGGGTCTGATTTAATTTGATACCACTTTTGGAGAAGGAAACATTTGAACAGAAACAAAGGAGAATAGGCTCTTTCACCTTTATTGGCTTTTCCGGTTTCGTAGAATTTCATTAGAAGCTCTTGAATAGACTGCCAGTCGATAGTGTTTTTGACTTGGCGTAAAAACAAAAGGGTTCGGTTCTTATCTGCAATGTTTTGCACAGCGATATCAGCAAATGAAAAATTATGTTCGAGGATTTTGTATGCCATGATGCCTCTTAAAGCTTGATTTTATAGAAGCATTATAGTAAAAATATAGAATAAAATCAATTAGATATATGCAATTATACTAAAAAAAATAACTCATAATTTATAAAAATATGGAGCTAATGACGAGCAGCCGGGGGAAAATCAATATACTCGTGCAAAGGTCTTAAATAGAAGGAGGACATCATGGATATTCAGGCACTGACAGGGTTTTTTATGTGGTGTACGATTATAAACGGTGGTATATTGATTTTTTGGATTATAATATTAATGTTAACTCCGGATTTAGTGTATCGTACCCAAAGTAAATGGTTTCCCATTCCAAGAGAAACTTTTAATGTGGTTATTTATGCGTTTATAGGGTTGTTTAAAATTGTTTTTTTGGTTTTCAATGTTGTTCCCTATATTGCCTTTAGGATTATTGGGTAAAAAAATATAATACTTATGAAGCAAATAAAATTTTAGTTAAAAATTGATTAGAAAAAGGAGGAAGCACATGGAAAAGAAAATACACTATGGATGGATAGTGATTTTCATGGGATTGTTTACAACTGTTGCAGCTCATGGTTTTGGACGGATGGCTTATACAATTTTACTCCCTGCCATGAAAGACGGGCTTAGTTTTGATTATACCCAACTGGGACTTTTAGGGACCGGAAATTTTATCGGTTATCTAACCATGGCCATTATTGGTGGGTTCCTTGCAGCAAAATTTGGAACAAGAGCTGTTATTACATTTGCTTTAATCCTTATGGGTGTCACCATGATACTTACCGGCCTTGCTAAATCATTTGGTTTTGCTTTTGCCATGCGTTTATTAACAGGCCTGGGGAATGGTGCAGCTTATGTGCCTGCCATGGCTCTGGGCTCAGCATGGTTTGCTGTTAATAGGCGTGGGTTTGCTACAGGTATTGTTTCAGGCGGGATTGGTCTGGGGATATTTATATCTGGTATCATTGTACCCTTTATTTTATCTGCTTTTGAAACAGATGGCTGGCGGTATTCATGGTATATTCTGGGCACTATTGTGCTTCTGGTAGCTGTTATTGTTTTTATATTTTTACGTAATCAGCCAGCAGACAAGGGATTACTTCCTTTAGGGCAAAAAGTAAAAGAAGAGAGTAAAGAGCCCTCCTCAGAAAGTAAAGTCTCATCTCTGGACTGGGGCAAAGTGTATAAAATGAAGGCTCTTTGGTATCTTGGAGTTGTATATTTTTTTTATGGTTTGTCTTATATTATTTACATTGTATTTTTTGCAGCCTATCTGGTAAAGGAGATGGGCTACTCAGAGGCATATGCGGGCGGCTTGTGGGCAACAGTGGGCGGATTAAGTATTTTTTGCGGCGTTCTCTGGGGCAGTATATCTGACAGGATCGGGCGTGGTAAAGGCGCGGCTTTGGCATATTTTGTACTTGGACTTTCTTATATAGTCTATGCCCTGTTTAAATTTGAAGCCGGATTTTATTTATCTGCTATTCTTTTTGGTATGACAGCATGGAGTATACCAACCATTATGGCAGCAGCAGCCGGAGATTTTGTTGGCCCCAGACTTGCTCCCGCAGGGCTTGGGTTTATAACTCTATTTTTTGGAATTGGTCAATCCATTGGTCCTGCTTTAGGAGGGTATCTTGCGGATGTGAGCAATTCTTTTATGCTTCCGTTCCTGGTTGCCGGCGGAATATCTCTTATGGGTATGATTTTTTCACTATTTTTAAAAAAGCCCACTAAAGAGTTATAATATAAGGAGTTCAATGCAGGAGAATTATATGGATGACAAAACCCGTCAACAATCTATAAATGATCATATTAAAAAAGACCCTTTTGCCAATTATCTCGGGGCAAAAGTTGAAATTATCAAACCCGGACATAGCAGAGTATCTCTTGTTATTGATGGTAATATGACAAATTTTCATGGCACAACCCATGGCGGTATTATTTTTGCTATAAGTGATATGGCCTTTGCAGCTGCATGCAATTCCCATGGAAAAGTTGCTGTTGCTCTTAACGTGAGCATATGTTTTTTAAAGCCCAGTTATTCTGGAGATCACCTGGTTGCCGAGGCAAAAGAGGAACATAAAGGAAGGCGAACAGCATTATACAGTATTAAAATTTTTAATGAAAAAACAGATAAATTAATTGCAAAAAGCCAGGATCAGGCATATCAAAAGGATGAATGGTTTGTAGATAAATAAGTATTGTTTCTATTATATATAAATTAAAAAGGATCACAAAATAAATGGGTTTTTTCAAACTTCGGGGAGATAGATTCCTTGGAATATTTTATATTATTATCTCAGGCGCATCATTC
>NZ_JAIOSW010000244.1 GCF_021107415.1 Desulfobacula sp. | reverse complement strand
TGCTAACAAATTGCTCCATGTTGTTTTTTCCGTACTTAAAAACAAAAAACCATATGAGGTACATCTTATTCATTAGTATTTTGGCTCTGTCCATTTGGGGGTTGACTTATTACCGCTTGTCTTTATATATGTTCGGAGTTCACAGGCTCTTGAATGTGGCAAACGATCAAACAATTGACGGACTTGATGGGGCCTTAAAAATTGCGGTGGTTTGGCTTTGGCAAACATTGGTGGTCCGATCAACAAGGTCAGCCAGATTCTGCTTTATTAAATTTCGCTCGTTATACAGATAACGTAAAAGGCACCTCAGGTAGGACCGGTACAGACGCTGGGTCGTTTTTGCATACGATGCATTAAACGCTGCTAAGAAGTCATCCACATGTTCGATGTTGATACCGGTCAATTTTATCCTGGATTTTTGCAGATAGTCACCAAATGCCTTGACAACCCTTGTAATGCATCCAATCTGTGCTGGGCCGCTTTGTTGTATTTTCTGAAAGTAGGCTAAATACTCCAGGCGGACTTGATCCATATCATAATCGGTCGGCTGTTTGGGTTTTAGCTTAGCCACTCCTCTACTTCATGAAACAACTGTTTTGATCCAAAATTCTCAGCAATTCCCATATAATCGTCTGACATGGTTCTGATTTTTCGTTCAATCTCTTTTTTGTTTTTATAAGTTTTTTTAACCTTCCCAGGCGAACCCGTTACCAGAGAGTAAGGTGGAATAATGGTTTTTTCTAATACAACAGCTCCAGCAGCAACAACAGATCCCTTGCCGATAACAGCATGGTTCATAACAATTGATCCCATCCCAATCAGGCACTCATCTCCTATTGTGCATCCATGAATTATACTTCTATGACCAATGGTAACACCATTTCCGATTTTTAATGGGATATTTTCATCAGCGTGGCACATACAAAGGTCTTGAATATTTGTCCTTTCTCCCACACTTATTTTGTCAAAATCACCTCGAAGGACAGATTGAAACCATACGGAGGAATTTTCAGCGATAGCTACATTGCCAATGATTTGAGCTGTCGGTGCGATAAAAACTGACTTGTGGATTTGAGGCTTATTATTTTTATATGAGTAGAGGGCCATTGGTTGCCTGTTTAAAATTTTCACCAAATTGTTATTTGAATTAATAGCAATAATATTCCAAAAAAGCTATTCCTCAATAAGTAAAAACCACTATTTTTAAATGTCTTCACGATTTTTTCTTGAATTCTCCCTGCCCAAGTGCAATAAAACCATTAACAATCTCAGTTCCATATTCGCTATAACTTGAAAAAGGAGAGTGACCTCATGTATCTATCTGAAGAGAAACGAGCAGCAATCAGGGAATGCATTGAAAATCAACAATCCAGTTCAGAAATCATTCCCGGACAAAATAATGGGAATCATACAAAAAGATTTAATGATACAGCAGGGGGAAGGAAAGTTTCTCAGATTTTATTTGGTGCCAGGGATGGGAGGGAAGTATTTACACCGTTTTGATTGGATGGGACTTATCAGATAAATTCTGATCAATAAAAAAAAGCGAGGGGCCATGACAAAACGCAAAATTAAACCCGAGAGAGATCTGGAAAAAACGTACTCCACAAAACATTTCGTGACCAAATTAAGAAGACTTGCTGATTCACTTGAACAGAATAAAAGGTTCAGAATACAAATTGCTGGGGAAAGGATCTCTGTTCCTCCCAATGCAATATTTAATATTGAGCATGAAAGAGAGGGAAATAATGAGGAAGTTGAATTTCAGATGAAATGGGTGGTGCCTGAGAAGTAGAATATGAAATTCAAAGAAAAATATTTCCATTGTGGTGATTTTTTACAAAATAGTCTTAAATCTCAAATTGATGAAGTTTATCAATGTGTTTCCAATATAAGATGGGAACCTGATTTTAATTTTGACCCAAATAACGGAAAGGCACTGCAACACCAAAGAGCTTATAATAAGGCATTTGAACAAGAATTTTTTAATTTTGATTGGGAACAACAACCTGTTCTATTAAAAAATCCTCGCTTGATCGGTGGCTTCAGAAAAGGTCTTGTTTTTCTTGAAATTCAATTTGGAAACAGTGCCACCCTATATCGGGATTATTACAAATTTCAATACGGTCATGCTAATGGATTGCTGTCTTTGGCGGTTCTAATAGTTCCAACGAACCCTTCAGAATTTTTCCCTACACGACCATCCAGCGTTATCAATATGGCGGAATTCGATTTGGCTATGGGATTAATCACCATCGATGACTCTTTTGATTTGAGAGTTTCAGAAAAAGCACATGGTACCGATTTTTTTGATAACATGGTGCTGAAATTCAATGGCCAGCAATTAAGAAATCCTATCCGAAAAAGTTATTATCCTAAAAATGAATATTTGGACTGGCACGTATCAGAAGTGTTTCATGGTCCTATGAGAGAAAAATGAAGACATCTCCATAAATAAAAATAGAGGGATAAAATGAAAAATATAGCAGTGTTATGGGATATTCAAAATGTATTACCATCAAAAGAGATCGCAAATATTTTTGTCGATGGTTTGCTGAGCTATTGTGAATCAATCGGAAATAGATCATATCTGATTGCGGTCGGCGATTGGGGAAAAACAATTGCGGCAAACATACCTTCAATTTTGTCGGAAAATGGCTTTGAATTACTGTATATTCCACAATTAGATACCAAAGGAAAGAAAACAAAAAATAGTGTGGATTTTATATTGATAACCAAGGCGACGGAAATGATTTTCCAATATCCGCATATAGATACTTATGTCATTTTAACTGGAGATGTTGATTTTAGGCCACTTGTCCAATTATTAAAAAAACACGGAAAAACAGTAAATATAATTTATAACCCGCACAATGTTTCGGAGCGGCTACTTGAATTTGCAGATGACCATAAGGATTATAGAGATTTAATACCAGACGAGACAGATCAATATGATAATGATGATGATTATTCTAAAAATGGAAAGGATTTTACAAAAGAGGAAGCATTTAATCTTTTAATTGAATCAATAAACCAAATGGAAAAGAATAAAAAGGTTCCTACTCCGGGATCAGTCAAAGTTAGAATGAAGATGATAAACGATAATTTCACCGGAATGATTCCAGGGATATCCAACTGGTTAGATTTTATTAATGAAGCGAACTCTAAAGGGTTGATCAGTTACGAACAAAAGAAAAAAGAACTTTAATAACGATCAAAAATGACGGTTTAAGATGGATGGCAAAAATAATATAAATCTCATTTATTAATTTATTTTAAGAGTTTGCCCCTGCTGAAAAAGAAATTTCTTGCTGTTATTAATATTTCAACTGAAAAATTCTAAATTGAATGAGGATTGAATGAATCTGACGCCTGCATTTTTTATATCTATCATAATCGAATATTGGTATTTTTTTCTAATCCCAATTGTAATTGCCTTTTTTAAAACCCCTCTTTTTAAAGGGTTTATAGGGGAGGTTATTATTAATATTGCTTCAACTCTATTCCTGGATAAAAACAAATATCATCTGATAAAAAATGTGACATTACCCACTGAAGATGGAACCACTCAGATTGATCATATCATTGTTTCAAAATATGGCATTTTTGTTGTTGAGACCAAGAATATGAAGGGTTGGATTTTTGGTAATGAACGCCAAAAGATGTGGACCCAAACTATTTTCAAGCATAAGACGAAATTTCAAAATCCATTGCATCAGAATTATAAACACGTCAAAACGCTTGAAAGTGCATTGAATATTGAATCAGAAAAGATATTTTCTGTTATTGTTTTTGTTGGTGACGCTACTTTTAAAACTTCCATGCCTGCAAATATAAATTATCCCAGGGGGTATATAAATTTTATTAAATCAAAAAATGAAATCCTATTATCTGATGATGAAACAAAGGAAACCATACGGGTAATTGAATTTGGAAGATTTGAGCGATCTTTTAAAACAAATCGTGAGCATGTAAAGCACGTGAAGAATATTGTAGAAGAAAAACAAAATGGCCAGATTTGTCCAAAATGTGGAAGTGCCATGGTTTTGAGACTGTCAAAAAAAGGGGTAAATGCTGGGAATCAATTTTGGGGATGCTCTCAGTTTCCTAAATGTCGGGTGACTTTGAAGTATTCAAAAAAAGAATGATAGCTTTAAATATTGTTAATTCAAACGTTTTAAAGGGTTTGGACTATAGCCAGAGTCAATGCCAAAAATTTACTATGATATGAATTTAATAGCCTTCTCTATTAACAGCTTTTTCTTCTGAAGATATTTTTTATTTGATGGTAAATCCAAGAAATTATTTGCTTCTTCTAAACTCGAAAAATCATTAGCAGATTTTAAGTGGAAAATTATTAAGCTGTAGAAATAATTCTGCAACTGATAACAATTAGTTTTAGCACGACCAATTTGATCCCCAGCATGAACACTACAATTTCTATATTCTCTTAGATGCTCTAAAACTTGTTTATGGTATTCTTGGTCCGAATATAAAAAAGAACATCGTCTAGTCACTAAATCATAATTCGATTCTGAAGGTGCTGCCAATGCTTCAATTGCTCCCCAAAGTCTAATCAAAGCAACATTTTGGTCTCTTTCATCAAGCGCACGAACATAGCGTATTAATGCGTCTTTAATGTTTGTTTTATACTTAGAAAGTTTTAATTGTTTCAAAGCCCATGCGCAATTCTTTTTATAATCTTTGAAGTTATCCACATAAAATAATTTTGTCTTAACAAAGTTGGGTTCATACCAGAATACTTTCGTTGCTAATTTTCCAGTATTTTTATGAAGTGTATGTTTCCCCCCCAATCTTATTCTATTGATCGGTTGCCAGTCATCCCCCCCAATTTCCCAACTAGCATTTCCAAAAAGGCACCATATAGATCTTTGAATATCAAGAACACGGAGTGCTTTTGTAATAGCTCCATTTAAAGATTTACTTTTTAAGGTCACAATAAGTTTTGTATAATTTGATGGTGTTTCGACTATATCTAAATTTTGTTTTGAGATAATTTCATCTCTTCCAATATATTTTTTGGGATATTTATAATCCAAAATTCTGATAGTAGAGTCTTCTAATATAATTCTTTTGCTCGGAAAGGGCCTTTTTATGGATATGGTTGTTAGCATATGATATTTCAATTGCCTAATAGCCAATTTATATCGAACCAAAGAATTTATTTCATCAATAACAGATGTATTATCTAAATCTGCTTTTTTTGCAATATTGTTTACAGCTTCAGAAATAATTGATTCTTTGTCTAATTCTTCAAAACTTTTTGGGAACTGAATCATATTCTGCAATACGGCCATTACATTATGATATTCAAATCCTGAGTATGAGATTTTTTTATCATCAGTAACTGTTTTAATACTATTAATTTTGGATAGTATAATTTGGGGCTTTAGATTTTTATTTTTTTTCCATTTTACTGGCATAATCCGCTCACTATTAATTAGTCATCAGATATCAAACTTAAAAGAATGTTTATTAAAATCTCCCATATTTTTTAGCTTTTGTGCTATATGTTGAAAGCCCGCCCTCAAGAGAATCTATATGGTTTGTTTTTAAAAAGCTTCTTTGCTTCGTGAATCCACATCACTTCAGGAAATTGTTCCCTTTGGATTGTCATCAGTTCCAAACGTCTTTCAGCTACCCAGACAGAACATTGTGCTGTAATAAGTAGGCCTCCCGACAAAATAGCCCCAATTGGCCCGCCCAGTAGGGCACTGATTCCTGTACCGACTGTGATTGCAGCAAGCGATTCTGTACTGAGAATTTTTGACAGTGCACCAGTAACGGTTTTAATGCCATGTTTCTTTAATGCCCACTCATAATCATCAAGGCGTTTATTGATGATATCAGTCGCATGTTGTAGTGTTTTTGCATTTAGCCCGTATTCTAACCAGAATCGAAGGTCGCGGTATTTTTGTTTAGCCTCAACGTCCTTTCGAAAGTCAACAACCTGTCTCCATTCCAAATCAGATTCATTTGGGATAGATAGGTTATTTAAAGCTGCTTGGTATGCGAGCGATTGCCCATTCGGGAATTCATGTTTAAAGGCATTCTCTGAGTTATAAACAGATGTTGCCTGAATCCCAAACTCTAAATAGACTTGTCTCCGTACCTGATCATGTAAGTCCATAAAATTTGCCGAAGAGCTTAATGAATCTGTTTCTATTTTTTTTTCAATCACCATTAATGTTTTCGAGTTAGCCTTATTAATACCAAATGTGAAATCTTCGGGTACGTCTTTAAAAGGATCGTTATTGTTTGCTTTCGTTCTCGTCGAGACAAATATACGATCAAAAAGAAGTAATGATGTCTTTGCAATTTTAATATTTGAAAATGCACACATTTCCCCGGACAAGGGATATCTATCTTTGCTGAATTTCCAGTTTTTCATAATAAATTTGTCAATGTATATTTTTCATTTTTTAGGGGAACACAGTTATTTTGCAGATCTGGATATTATGTAAATTGAGATAATCCATCCACCGAAAAATACCTAAAAGATAATCAGATCTTTGTTAAATTGTATTTGTTTCTTCTTAGTTCAAAAGCAGTCTTACCTCCATCAAGGATATCACAAGCATGTTCTCTAACACCACGTGAATTTAAGGTGTCTGGGCAATTCTTAATCTTTGGATAGGAGAATTCAATACTGCCAGTTAAGTAATTAAATTGTTTGCCGTCTTCATTTTGTCTATCATCTCCATTCCTATTTGCGACTATTATCTGTTCGGAATCTGCCCCAACGACTAAGTTTGCATTATGAGTCACCATAATTATCTGACGTTCTTTTTTCTTGTCTTTTAAAAAGGGAACAACCTCATCATAAATTGAGCGACTGTCTAAGTCATCTTCAGGCTGATCTATGAGTAACGGCCATGTACCATTTGATTCGGCAAGTATCAAACGTAAAGCAAATAATGCCCGTTTCCCTGGTGTCATTGTCGGTTCTGAAAATCCGCCAATTTTATCGCCTTCCATTTCTGCTGTAAATAGTATTTTTTCAGTGAATGTTAGAGCTCGTCGTGCAACATCCTTGGGATTATTATGTGCTATTGTTTTTTGTCTTCCGGTATTTATAGCATTTAAAAAATCACCTGGTTTTTTTCTCATACTATCAAGCTGAAAATCACCTTTTATTACGAATTGAGTTCTTTCTTTAGTATTAAGTATTTGTATAATTTCTTCGATATGATTGCTTACCCCAAATTCAATACCAAATTTTATGCCCTCAATCATACTTTGGTCGGTTTGATCGATAGAGATCGCTAATTCTTCTATTAACAATTTTCTTTCATCAAGTGCCAATTTAATATTCTTCTCGCAGATATCTTGCGTGATTTTCTTTTTATCAATTTTTGCTTCTATTGTTTCTATAATACCAATATTTTGGTTATGCTCGTTTAATTTTTTAACAAGTGCTCTAAATTCGATATTTTTCTGATATTTCTCTATCAAGGCGATGTTTGTTTTTGTTATTTTAGCTATATTTTTCTCATGCGTTTGTTTTTCATTTTCAATAAAATCTTTATATTCAATAATTTTTTCATTGACATTGTTTAATATCCGTCTTTCCTCATTATCCAAAATGGATGCGATTTGTTCTTGGAGGTTTGAAGGTAAACTATCGGGTGCTGGTAAAAGAGATATTTTGAGAATCTTAAAAAAGTTTTGTTCCTTTGAAACATTGCCAATTTGTATCCATTGATCATTAATTTTTTCATTTTTATTTTGTAATACTGCGATTTTGGCACTTATCGTTTGATACTTTTTTATATCCTCATCACTCAATTGAAATTTAGTTTTCAGATCATTAATTCTCAAGTCTGTTTGTTTTATTTCTTCTTTAATAGAATTTTTGTCACCAATATTTTTTAATTCTTCTCTATAAGTCTGAATGGCATTTGATATGTTAAACCAACTAATAACTTCATTTGATATAGCCACATTCTTAGTGTCAATGAGATTTATTGTTTTTAAATATTGTGTTTTAAATTCCGGCAGGTGCATGAAAAGTACGGGTTCTATTTTATCTTTAATTTCATTTGGGTCTTTGCTTTTAGCGAATAAATAATTTTGTGGGATGTATACGATCTTCCCATGGCTTTCATTATTTGATTTTCCATTAGCCCATTCAATTGTATGTCGCAAATCTATTTTGTTCCAGTGATACTCGCTACCTTCGCCTGGGCCTTTAACCAATTCTTCGGTTAGCTCTTTATCAACCGCATGTGCTATATATGCGAGTAGTGCGGATTTACCAGAAGATCGACTTCCAATAATTGAACAGAGATTGCTATTTAGTTTTACCTCTTCAGGAAAGTCAGTTCCTTTAAATCTGATTTTATGAATAACTTTGAAATCATCTTTACTGTCTGGTTTTAGAGGACTAATTTTTACTCGTTCACCGGGATCTGGCTCGTAAAGTATCTGTCTTAATCCTTCAAATGTTTTGTCTGCTTTAATCCAAGTTACATCTTTTAAAATACGCTCTATATCATTTTTTTCTTCTGTAATTCTTTTACCCAAATATTCGCTCAACTCCTTAAATGAGTGAGCGTCACAGCCTGATATAACAGGTTTTTTGCTAATAAAAGATTCATTATCTTCAAGTCTATTAGTTTTTAAAAAATAATTCACATTTTGAATACCACCTAAAAAGACGTCCGTAAACTTGTCTATTTCATCTGTTATAACTTCTTTTCTCATTTTTCCACGCATTGGGCGAATGCCATCATTATTGGCAGCTGTGATAATTAGAAAATGATCTTGTCGAATTGCTTTTTTACCAAATGTCTGTTCAAATGCGCTGATTATATTTTCCCTTGTGACCGTTGCAGATTTGAACTCATCTTTTGTTTTCAATTCAGAGCATACTATTGGAGTATCATCTTTACCAGTTTTAACGATGTTCAGCTTGTTTAAAAATTTATCAATTTTATCGATTGAAGATGGATTAAAGAGCAGATGAATATTCACCTCCTCTTGCTCTTTGTTCACTGATTCATTGAGTCTAAGCTCTATGTTTAAAAAGAATCTTTTTATAGAGTCTGGATATTTTTTTGAAAATTTATTCAGAAAAATAAAATAATTTGCAGCTGAAAAATAATCTGTTAGTCCAAACGCTTCAACATCCGAATTCTCAATAATATCACAAAATTGATCCCACTTATCGATACCATCATTAGTTTTGTAATTATCATTGAGTTTTGTGTCAGGTGTGTGAACATGCAAATCCCATTTTCTCCAGATCGATCCCCTGGAATCGTTGAAATTATTTAATTTTTCCATAGTCATCCCGTTTTGATAGAAGTGAATAATTACATCAAATTCTTATGAAGAATATTTTCATTATGCTTTTTACACATAATGTTAAGCTATACACAGTTCCAGACATCATGCAATCTTGATTGATAAACTTGTATCAAGTGATATTCCGATTGTAAAGAGATTCAAATATTTGAGGAAAAGCAGAATTAAATATTTCAGCTTTACAGAAACAAACCTTTTTGAATAAACTTTAGATCTCTCAAAACTCTAACAGTAGCCAGGCCGTTATCGGGTATTTTAGTTTGTATGGAAATAGTCCAAATATATTTGGAGTATCCATTCTGCGATGGTGTGGACTATGTCTATACGTCCGGTGTGGTTCCCGAAATTTTATTGGTCCTGATTATAGTCAGAACTGAATCGCCTAAAACTTTATCAAGATTTGAACAGATATCATTGATACTCTGGAAATCTTATGGCAGTTTCCATAAGGATAATACTTGAGTATTAAATCTTACCCTTTTTGGCTGTTTTCTCTTTGCGTTTTTCTTTCAAGGTTTTTTCTGATTTTTTCTTAACGTTTTTTTGAGTATCTCTTCCTTTAGCCATGAATTCCCCTTTGATTTTGCTTTGATAAATATAATTATTGATTGTATTTCCATTATACTTGGATTGCAAGTAATCAATATTCTGGGTACCCTGAAAAATCCGAACCCCTATATAATTTGTACAGAGATAATTATTCTTGAGTACCAGAATCTTCATTTCGATGAAATGACATTTGGGACTTTGTAATTTCCAGAGTCAGGGTTTCTGAAGTCAAAGTATAACAAACACCGATAATGGCAAGGCAAACACCGGAAATTAGAAAGGCACTCCTGAAGGCTGGGACCCCAAGGGATGCTCCGGGGTATAAGAATTTCATAACTGAGCCCATTCCCTGTAAAAAAACGGCGACCCCGCCCATGGTAAAAAAATTGATTGCTGTCATAGCCATACCGGCATTTTCATGAGGCACTTGTTCCTTAATATGTGCATACATTATCTGGCCTGAACTGCTGAACAAGCCAAACAAGAAAAAGAGTAACGATAATGTAATTTTTCCGGTTCCATCCGGTAGGAACACAAGAATACATAGAATGATAGCCATACCCCATATGCCGGGAATAATAATCCTTTTACGTGAATTAATGATACGATCAGATAAATGTCCGCTCAAAGGACTGCCGATGATTATACCTATGCTCATAAGTAAGATAATATTACCAGCTGTAACCGGAGAAAGTCCAATGGCATTCATAAGATAAGGGCCTGCCCATAACGCCTGAACAGAAGCAAAAACGCCATAACGGCAAAAGGTGGAAAAAGAAATTATCCAAAAATCTTTTTGAGAGAAAAGGATTTTAGCTCTTTTTAAAGTGTCTCCTATCATAGGACGAGAATTGTTTTTGTGACTCAAAATTAATTTGGTACCTGGCCGATCACTTAAGAGGAAAAAGAAAAGAAACGCTATGACAAAAGTAATTCCACCCATTGTCATGAAGCTGTTTCTCCATCCCATAAATTGAACCATAATGACGAGGGGGGTTGCTGCTGCTATATTGCCTGCAGTGCTTACAGATACAATTATTGCCGAAAGTGTTGCGAAGTATTTCGGATCGAACAAGATAGTGATAAGTTTTAAAGTTCCCATGAAGTTGCATGCCATTCCGGCCCCTAAAAGCACCCTGCCAATGGCCAGATGGTGGTAGGATTCGCCTATAGCAAAAAGGAATGCTCCTGCTACGGCAACCAGAGTGAGTAAGGTCATGGTGATTCTTGGCCCGATACTATCAAGAAAAATACCAACAGGAATCTGCATTAGGGCAAAGGCATAAAAAAATGATGCTGAAACGGTACTGAGTTTCCAGGCATCAAGGTTAAGATCCTGTATTAGGTTCGGAGAAATCACTGCCACAGATGAACGATAAAACTGTGATAGGGTAAAGAGAGTTCCCGCAATGATAAATATCAGCCAGCGGCGTGATGTTTTTAGTTTTATAAAATGCAAAGGTATAATTTGATCCTTTCCCAAGAACATAGAAACAGAGTTAAACCACGTTTTTCAGGTCATACCATTTCTGCGCCCAGTGAGTAGTCGTTTTTCAACCATTGGCCGAATGTTTTCTTTTCTGTCTATAATATATTTAAAGACAATTCTTGCATGATCGGAACCATTTTTTCAACCTAAATTCCAGTGACATATATTTTTGATATCAATGACAATTCTGGGGTTTGAATAAGCTCGCTTCTTTTAATATTCAAAAACGTCTTCAAAATTAGTTTAACCTTTTGTTAAATTTTATAGGAGAGGGTTACTTTATCCTTGTATACGGATTTCATATTCACTATATCTTTGCTGGTACTATCGGATTTAAGAATAGAGGTTACAAGATGTCATTAGAAGCTGGAGCCTTAAACAAAAACTGAAAGACAGAATCACCTGAAATGTTTCAAGACATATAGGTTATCGAATAAGCAGGAGATTTAAAATGAAGATAGTTTATGTCAATAAAAAACATCAGTGTCGAATG
>NZ_JAIOSW010000336.1 GCF_021107415.1 Desulfobacula sp. | reverse complement strand
TAATGACCCCCCAGGGAACCCGGTTCAGTCAGGAAAAAGCCTTTGAACTTGCCTGCCGGAATAAGGGGCTTATTTTTGTCTGTGGCAGGTATGAAGGAATTGATGAACGGATATACACCACACTTGTTGATGAGGAAATTTCCATTGGGGATTATGTCATGACAGGTGGAGAACTGGCATCCATGGTTATCATTGATTCAATAGCCAGGTTAATCCCGGGTGTTCTGGGAAGTGGTGAGTCTGCAAAATCAGATTCATTTATTGATGACCGGCTTGAGTATGCACAATATACAAGACCTGTGGAATTTGAAGGGATAAAGGTTCCCGAGGTGTTATTGTCCGGGAACCATGAAAAAATCAGGCTGTGGAGAAAAAAATCTTCTCTTAAGCGAACATTTTTGAAACGAGTGGATCTTTTACATAAAAACAGACTGAATGCAGAAGAAAAAAAGATATTAAAGCAATGGTGTCAGGAGCTGGAAACCCTTGTTAGAGAGTAACCTTTACGTGGCATTGATCCATTTTCCTGTGATAAACAAAAAGGATCAGCCCATTGGATCAGCTCTGACAACCATAGATTTGCATGATATTGCAAGGGCATCCATCACTTTTGGTATCAGAGGGTTTTATGTCATAACCCCTTATGAAGACCAGGCAACGCTGGCCACACAAGTGATTGAACACTGGACAAAAGGAGTTGGCGGCAAGCTCAACCCGGACAGGAAAAAAGCGCTTGAGCTTATACGGGTGACTAAAACCTTTAAGGATACAGTCAACTCAATTGAACAGGAAAGAAAGCAACCGGTTGTGACCATTGCCACAAGTGCAAAAGAAACACCCGGTTCTTTGGAACCTGGTTCGATAACACCCGATTTAATAACAATTGGGGACTTAAGACAAAAGCTTGAAAACAAAGCTTCCCATGTCCTTGTTTTTGGAACAGCATGGGGGCTGGCAGATGAATTGATTGATACATGTGATTTTATTTTAGACCCGATTTATGGGACCACTGATTATAATCACCTTTCCGTCAGGTCTGCGGCATCAATATATTTAGACAGAATTAGAAATGGCAGATAGAATACAAAAAGGGAAGGACTTTAGGAGAAACAAATGACTAACATGATTGAAAAATTAGAAAAAGAACAGATGCGTCTTGATATCCCTGAATTTGATTCAGGTGACACTGTAAAAGTACACGTGAAAATCAGGGAAGGTGAAAAAGAGCGTATCCAGGTATTCCAGGGCATGGTAATTAAAAAAACCAAAGGATATGCCGGCGCCCGTTTTACAGTAAGAAAGATTTCCAGCGGTATTGGTGTTGAAAGAATTTTTCCACTTTTTTCCCCTGCCCTTGATAAAATTGAAATAGTAACAAAGGGTCGTGTCAGAAGATCCAAACTTTACTACCTTAGAAACCTTCGGGGTAAAGCAGCCAGGATTAAAGAAAAACGATTTGCTTAAAAAACCCCTTATTTTTAGGTTGTGCTGATGTGGCAATTTGAACACAAAGCAAAAACCCAAGGGTACAAGACTATAGCAGGTGTTGACGAGGCCGGCAGGGGACCCCTTGCCGGCCCTGTTGTGTCTGCTGCTGTCATTCTGCCGCAAGATTTTTCCTGTGCAGGGATTAATGATTCTAAAAAACTGTCGGAAAAAAAACGAAATGCCTTCTTTCCTGTGATCAAGGAACAGGCCATTTGTGTTGCCATTGGAATATCCTCGCACCTTGAGATTGATAAAATCAATATTCTTCAGGCATCCCTGCTTTCCATGAAGCGTGCCGTTGAAAATCTTTCAGGCCCGCCTGATTTTCTTCTCCCGGATTTCCTTCTTATTGACGGTAAATTCACCTTAGATATGACCATTGACCAGTCTGCACTTGTCAAAGGAGATTCAAGAAGTATTTCCATTGCTGCGGCATCCATTATTGCAAAGGTCACAAGGGACGCCATCATGGAAGAGCTTCATGAAAAATACCCCCGGTATAATTTTATCCAGCACAAGGGGTATCCCACCCACGCCCATAAAGAAGCGATTTTAAAATATGGCCCCTGCCCTGTTCACAGGCGCACCTTCAAGGGTGTAAAAGAGGTGGTCAATGAAGGATGACCGAAAAACTCTGGGACAACACGGTGAAACAGCAGCCATATCCTTTCTTCAAGCCCGGGGATTTACCATTCTTGAGACCAACTATCAAACAAAACTTGCAGAAATAGACATTATTGCCAAGGACAACGATTTTTTTTGTTTTATTGAAGTCAAAACCAGGCGCAGCCTTAAAAAAGGCCTGCCAAGAGAATCGGTTAATTATTCAAAACAAAAAAAGATCATTCTGGGTGCCACCTTTTATCTAAAAGAAAAAAAGCAGATAAATTCAAGAATTCGATTCGATGTGGTTGAAGTCCTTGAAAAAAATGGTAAATTTGACATTAATTTAATTAAAAATGCTTTTTCGACACATTAGAATTGGGCATTAGAACGGACCACTAAGATGGACCATCAGCATTCATCCGGAACTCTCTATATAGTTGCAACCCCTGTGGGAAACCTTGAAGACATTACCTTCAGAGCGGTTAAGATTTTAAAGCAAGTCGACCTGATTGCAGCTGAAGATACCCGGCATTCAAGAAAACTCCTTTCCCACTATGGCATCCAGACAAAGCTTATTTCCTGCCACGAGCACAACGAACTATCCAAAACACCAGGAATTATCATTCAATTAAAAAATGGCCTGGACGTTGCTCTTATCTCTGATGCCGGAACCCCGTCTATTTCAGATCCAGGATATAAACTCGTTACAGCCGTTGCCAAAGAAGAAATCAGCGTCATTCCCATTCCCGGATGCAGTGCTGCCATTGCAGGATTAAGTGTTTCAGGGCTTCCCACCGATTCTTTTCTATTTTTAGGTTTTTTACCTAAAAAACAGCAAAAAAAAAAACAGGCTCTTGAAGCTGTAAAAAATCAAACCCCGACCCTTATTTTTTATGAATCTCCAAGACGGATTAAACCCCTCATTAACAGCATGTTAAATCTCCTGGGGGACAGAAAGGCATGCCTTGCCAGGGAAATCACCAAACTCCATGAAGAATACATCCGGGGGAATCTGTCTGATATCCTTAAAACACTTGAAGAAAAAGAAAGTATTAAAGGGGAATGCTCCTTGTTTGTCCAGGGTCAGCTGGAAGAAAAAACCATAAATGAAAAAGAACTGAAAGAAATTATCCTTGCAAAACTTTCGACCACAGATCTCGGTACATCAGGTCTGGCAAAACAAATTTCAAAAGAATTCAACCTGTCAAAAAAACAGGTGTATGACATGATTCTTAAAATTTCATCTTGATTCCTGGTAGAAGGAGATGTACAATTCAATCGTACATTAACAATGTCGGAGGATAAAAAATGGAACGTGTCGCTGTCAGTGTATTTAGAGCTAATTTAGTTAGCTTTCTAAAGAGAGTTGAAAGAGGCGAAATCATCGCATTGACTTCAAGAGGACATGAAATTGCTAAAATTATTCCTCCTGACAATACAATAGAAAAAGCCAGGGATTCTCTAAAAAAACTGCGAAAAACGGCTTTTGTTGGTGATGTATTATCTCCTATTGATGATGAGTGGGAGGTGTTGCAGTGATTGTTGTTGATACTCATGTCATTCTCTGGGATGCCTTAAAACCTGAACTGCTTTCTAAAAATGCAAAGGATGCAATAAAACAGGCAAATGAAAAAAATGGAATGATTTTTTGTGAAATCTCGTTATGGGAAATAGCCATGCTGATCAAAAAAGCAAGGATATCTATTGATACATCATATCAAGATTTTATAAAATTGATATTTTCATCCAATAAATATCAGTTCCAGGGTATCACTCCAAAAATAGCTGAACTGTCAACTTTGCTTCCAAAAGAGGTAAACAATGATCCGGCTGATAGAATTATAGCCGCCACTTCGCTTATCTACAAGATTCCTTTGGTTACTGCAGATAGTAATTTATTAAATACCGACAGTATTAAAACAATCTGGTAGACAAATCAGATTATATTCCGAATCAGATTGTTAGTATTGTGTTAGAATCTTATTAGCTGGTTGAAAAACCGGACAAGAAGGTCTAAATATGGTTTCAAAATCAGGAATATATTAAAAGAGAAAAAATTATGGGTCTCCAATTGTGCTATATAATTGTCTGAATGCTGATCTTATTTGCAATATTTGATCTGATGGTCAGTGAGACCAATGCTGCGGTTAATTTTTTAATTTAATATATCGGCTCCAAGGCTGACCACTTTTTCATTATAATGACCGTTTCAAGTTTGTGTATCC
>NZ_JAIOSW010000477.1 GCF_021107415.1 Desulfobacula sp. | reverse complement strand
TTCTTTTTGATCATAGCCCCTCTGGCACCATTTATATCTGATCATGCCCTGGCTGCCATGTTTCTTCCCATTGGAATGCTGTTATACCAGAACAGCCTTACCGAGGAAGTCCCCGAAGACAAGGAACTGGCTAAACTGCTCATGATTTCCATTGCCATGGCCTGTAATATCGGTGGGCCGGGAGCGCCTTCCGGCGGGGCAAGAAATGTGATCATGATGACATATTTAACCGATATGTTCGGCGTTGACGTTGGTTATTTCCAATGGGTTACTTATTGTTTTCCGTTTGTCATCGTCATGATTCCCGTTACCTGGTTTATCACCAATCTTCGTTTCAGGCCTAAAATTGTCTCTCTGGCACCTGCCATGGATCATCTAAAGACGGAAATTGATAAAATGGGATCATGGAATGGAAAACAGATATGGGCTTTGATCATATTTGTAATCATGGTATTTGGATGGTTTACGGAAAAAGTATTTTTTAATATGGGCATTTATCCCATCCGGCTGGGCATTGGTGTCATTGCCATAGCAGGTGCGGTTGCCTATATTTTGACCGGAGTCTGCAACTGGCGGGATTACCAGGACAAAGTGGATTGGGGGGTTGTCTGGCTTTACGCGGGTGCCATTATATTTGGAAGAACCCTGGATTCCACCGGTGCAGCCTATTGGCTGGCACGGTCCGTCATCGATTTTTTATCACAATTCGGCATGGAAGCAGGCCTTCCGTTAATGGCAGTCAGTAACGGATTGACGTCCATTTTAACAAATCTTATGGCAGACGGACCTGCTGCGGCTTCTGTGGGACCGATTGCCCTGAACATGGCAGGCATGGTTCATCCCGGAACCTCTTATCTCCCGTTCATGGCCATGGCAACCGCTATTGCATCTTCTTTTGCGTATTGCCTGATTATCGGCACACCGCCCAATGCAATTGTTTACGCCAGTGGATACCTTGAGCCCAAAGATTATCTCAGGGTGGGTATTCCCATGTTTTTCGTTGCCAATGTTGTTTTACTCCTTTTGACCGGTGTTTACTGGACATTAAGAGGATTTGGCACAATGCCGGGGTTTTAACTCATTTTAAATGGATGTTGATATGAATAAACAAATAAAAAATACAGAATCGAAAAAAACAATACTGAAAAATGGGAAACTGCTTTTCACCAAAGAAACGGAACGAAAATTCTTTTTCTTTATGACAATCTTCATGCTGGTGATGGGTATAGTTGTAAAACTGGTATGACTTTAGAATTGGAATCAATATCTGAAGATATTCAAAGGAGAGTGCGATGATGTTGGAATCCACTTTAAAAAGCTGGCGGTTTTATTCTTATTCTCTGATTCAGCTTTTGATTGAACCCGGATTATTTTTCAAGGAACTTGCCGAGAAGACAACTTTGAGAAGGACATTAGGATTTATGGTGATTTGCTGTGGCTTTTTTGCCGGTGCAAGTCTTTTAACCGGAGCCTATTCCAAACCTGTCTGGATAATGGCAATCATTTTTTTTGTTAATGCCGCAGGAATGATCATTATTTCATCATTACTGGGATATACGGCAATGGTTCTGATCTTTGGAAAACGCAGCGCTTTTTCCATTATATTCAGTTTGTATGCTTTTTCATCCGGGGTGACCCTTTTTATGTCATGGCTGCCTTTTCTTCTATGGTTTACCGAGCCCTGGAAATGGTGGCTGATATACACAGGCTTTAAAAATACCTGTGGGTTTACATGGAAACAGGCAGTGGTAATTCTGCTGGTTTCCATGCCGGTTCAGTTTTTTTTGATTTATTCAGCAATAATAGCATTTGTTTAATAAAAGGATAAAATTCAGGTATCACGTAAATATTATGAAAAGTATTGGTCAATAAGGAGACTATATAAATGACAAAACAAATAAAAGTGTTAATGGTGGATGATGAAAAAAGGTTCAGGGATACGACCAAAAAAATATTGATGAAAAAAGGGTTTGAAACCATCCTTGCAGGCAGCGGTGAAGAGGCCCTGGAAAAAATTAATCAGAACCCGGATGTGGTTATTCTGGATATCAAAATGCCGGGGATTGACGGACACGAGGCCCTGGCAAAAATAAAAAAGCTTAAACCGGATCTTCCGGTCATCATGCTGACCGGTCACGGGGACAAGCCTTCTGCAAGAGAAGCCCTTGTTGAAGGCGCTTTTGACTACCTGAGCAAACCCTGTGATATTGATCATCTGGCAGAAAAAATTAAGGAAGCCTGCCAACAGACAAATAAATTGTCCGGTCACGAGGAAAGATGGGTTACATCTGTAATGATTCCCATTACAGAGTACTCCACCATTAATGAAAGAAAAACCATACAGGATGCCATCAACGAGCTGAAGAAATCTTTTGTTACAAAGATGGCAACAACTCAACTGATGGAAACCGGTCATCGTTCGATCCTGGTCAGGGATGCTGACAAGGAAATAAAAGGAATTTTGACCATCAGGGATCTGCTGGAAACGCTCATGCCGGACTATCTTTCCGCACCCAAGCCATCCCTGGCAGACAGTGTTGAATTTTCTCCCATGTTCTGGAAAGGAATGTTCAATAAGGGAATCCAGAATGTCAAGGATAAATGCATCAGTGACTTCATGTCACCTTCTCCGGTTTCCATTGACGGCAGATCAAACCTTATGGAGGCGGCATACCTCATGATTCAGACCAATGAGAGACGTCTTCTTGTTACATTGTCCGACAAAACCGTGGGGGTGATAAGGGAGCAGGATCTGTTTTTTGAAATGGAAAAGATTTTGAATTCATAATTGACCTGAGGGTTTTTTAAGGTTAAATAAAAAGAGTCCGGAGGGATGGTAATTGCCAGGCCATCTCCCCGGACTATACCATAGAACCCGGAGGGCAAAATGTATTTTCCGATTGCTGAAATCCATGCCAACCCGTATCTTATTTTCTTCACAGCTCTTATTGTTTCATTTTTCACTTCAATGGGCGGTATTTCCGGGGCATTTTTATTACTGCCGTTTCAAATGAGTATCCTTGGGTATACATCACCTTCTGTTTCCGCCACCAATCATGTTTTCAATATCATTGCCATTCCCAGCGGGGTCTATCGGTATATTAAAGAAAAAAGAATGTTATGGCCTTTGGCCAGGGCTATCATTATCGGAACCTTGCCCGGGGTTTTTATCGGTGCATGGGTCCGCATCGAGTATTTGCCTGATCCAAAAAATTTCAAGGTGTTTGCAGGGTTTGTTCTGCTTTATATCGGGTGGAAGCTTTTAAAGGATATTATCAGTACCAATAAAGCAGGGCAAAAAGGTGAGCCGCTAAAAAGTATGGATTTTCATAGTCTCACCGTCATGGAGTCCTCGTTCAACAAGGTTTCTTTTAAATTTGGAGGAAACGTATATGTTTACAAACAGTTAACCATATACGTTATTTGTTCTTTTGTTGGAATCATTGGCGGGATATATGGCATTGGAGGCGGATCAATTATCGCACCGATACTGGTCACAATTATTGGTCTGCCCGTACACGTGATTGCAGGGGCAGCTCTTCTGGGTACATTTGTCACCTCGGTTTCCGGTGTGATTTTTTATCAGCTTTTATCATTTGTATACCCTCACGTGGCCGTATCTCCGGACTGGATGCTTGGGGCGTTGTTCGGCTCTGGTGGAATTTTAGGCATGTATCTGGGAGCAAGGGTTCAAAAATATATTCAACCCGTATATATTAAAGGGATTTTAACCTGTTGTATCCTTTTTATCGCATTAAAGTACATTTCAGCGTTTTTTGTCTGAAAAAACCCTGGACAGCCATTCTTCACTTCAATATCGTATGGGCCATTTCTAAAAACAGATCCTGATCCCTGATAATGCCGGTTGCTTTTATAATCCCTTTGACAAGCAATAGATTTTTTTGTTCCTTATACATAAGATCCGCCACTTCCAGAAGGTTGGCGTTTTCATTAATAACCGGTGGGAGCTTTGACATGATTTCCCGAATTTTTATATCTCTTATTTCTTTCATTCGATCATAAAAAAGCCCATCCCAGAAAACAGGTGAAAATTGATAAGTATTTGGGGTGGATGCCATGTCTTCTGCAATATAATCAGGCCTTGCAGCCTTTAAAAAATCCATTATTGTCAACCCGCCAACCGGAAGGTTCGCCTCATCCAAAACCAGTAAAAACATGTGGTTGGTTTCCATTTTTTTTACAGCATCAAGTAGTGTAAGGTCTGCTGAGATTGTTGTCTGTGCACTAGTACGGGTCATTATATTTATTGCTTTTTTGTCATCGAATTTAAATCCATTATGTTTTTCCGTATAGGCGTCATGAATCCGTAAAGCAAGCATATCTATGTCACAGGGTTTTTTAAGATAATCAAATGCTTCCCTGACAAGTGCTCTTAATGCAGAATGCTTGCTGCCATACCCGGTCAGCATGATTACTTTGGTTTCAGGCGCTATTTTTTTTATTTCAGTCAGGGCTGAAAGTCCATCCATGCCTGGCATCTGAATATCCAGAACAATAACATCCTGGGGAGTGTGGTTTAAAATATTCAGGGCTTGTTCGGCGTTATGGGCAACTTTGGTTTCAAATCCTTTTTTTGTTAATAATTTTGATGTGGTTGTGCAAAACCTTTCTTCATCGTCAATTATTAAAACTTTAATTTTTTTTGTCATTTGTCCCACCTTACTTTTGGATTGTCTGACTAAAAATTATACCCTAATACTTTTATCAGCAAATAACATGCCATGAAAATTGCATTTTTAATTGTCAGCCAGGGCAATAATAATTGGAAACATTTCCAAAGTGGGATGCTTATCATCGCTTATGTCTTGGGATTTTGAAAAACTGAATATAGAGCATCTGATTGTTTGTTTTCCTGTTAATGATGGGTGTCAGTTTCTTTTACACCTTGATAAGACCGTTTTATGAAATTTAAAATGTTTTTTATGGTTGATGCATACACAAACAATGATATACTAGGTTCTTGGACAATATCCATTATTTAAGGAAAAAAACAATTAACAAATGTATTGAAATAGAAAAGGGCAAGGTTCACATTGAATCGAAATTAACCGTGGATCGTATTCAAGACTTGATATTTGCTTCTGATTTTACAAGCCATGCACACTATACGTCCATCTATACCAGGAGAGAGACCCTTGAGTGCTTTGCAAAAAAGGGCGCTGGTATAACTCTTGCCATTTTGGATAACAAAACCATTGTAGGCTTTTCCGTCCTTGATTACCCGAATGTAAAAGAGCGCTGGGCAAAATTAGGTGAGGGGATCATGATGGAGATCAAAGCCGTTGAAGTATTAAGGGGATTTAGAAACCATGGGATTGCGCGGCAACTTCTCTTCCCTCTTTTCCGTGATCCGGAATTGGAGAAAAAAATTGTTTATCTTACTGCCTATTCCTGGACATGGGACCTTGATTATTCAGGTTTAAGCGTTCAGTCCTATAGAAATATGCTGATCAATCTTTACGCTGGTTTCGGACTGATAGAGTATCTGACCAACGAGCCTAATATCTGTCTGAAACCTGAAAATATCTTTATGGCACAAGTGGGAAAAAACGTTCCTCAAGAAATCCGGGAGACTTTTAAATGGATGCGTTTCGGAGTCTCGTTTTGAGTAAAAACATTAAAAACCGGCCGCCCCTTGTTGATATGGTTTCAGAGGCGGCTCGGTACTCTCATTTGGGTCATGCCATACTGCTCAATCAAACAGCTTGAAGACAGATGAGGGTGATTCCACAACTTTTTTCAGTTTTTCTTCCAAATCCTTTTTCCAGGCCTCATCTTTTTTCCTCCATGCGCCCTCGATCTTTTCAACAAGTTCATCAATTTCGCAGGGTTTTGTGAGAAAATCATATGCACCCAGGCGGATCGCTTCTATGGCAGCGTCAACCGAACCATGGCCCGTCAGGAGAAGTGTTTCCGTGAAAAGACCCAGCTTTTTAATCTCCTTTAAGGTTGTTATACCATTCATCCCCGGCATTTTCAGATCAAGAACAACCACATCAAAATTTTCCTTTTCAAGGGCACGGATGGCACTTTCTCCGTTGTAAACAGCAGTAACCTTGTATTGCCTGTTTCCAAGCAGTTTGGCCATGTTGTCACAAAATATTTCTTCATCGTCCACGAGTAAAATTTTGCTTCCTATCATAATGTATCCTCCTTATTTAAAACCGTTAATGGTTAGCTCCTTTATATATAATCAGTCTCATTGCTGCTTCATAAGATCCTCGGGCGGTTTGAGCGGAAAGGTAAGGGTAAAGAGCGTTCCTTTCCCAATATCACTTTCAACAGCAATGTCACCCCCCAGCTGCTTCACTATGCTGTAACAGATGGAGAGACCTAAACCTGTACCCTGTCCCGGAGATTTTGTGGTGAAGAAGGGGTCAAAAATTTTATCAATATTTTGATTATTTATTCCACTTCCGGTATCCTCCACGGTAATAACGATTCCGGTTTTGTCCTTTGCAGGGCGGGTGGCTATGGTTATCATGCCGTAGCCTTTGTCTTCATGGGCCGCTATTGCATTGTTGATAAGGTTTAAAAATACCTGCTGAAGCTGTGATGGATCAGACAGGATGGGCTTAAGTTCGTCGTCCATAATGGATTTGAAACTTATGCCGTCTGATTTGGCTTCCCTTTCCATGAGATCAATCACTTCTTTTAAAAATACGTTCATATCCACTGTTTCGATGACGGATTTGGTCCTGCGCGCAAACTTCATAAGGTTTCTTGTAATATGTTTGCACCGGCGGACCTGTGTGTCGATCTGATTAAGTGATCCTGAGAATTGTTCTCCCAGGGTTTCATCTGTTATGGGTTTTGTTTTTTCCGCGTCCTGAAGAAGCTGACATTCGGTCATGATAATGGCAAGGGGATTGTTTATCTCATGGGCGACCCCTGCGGAAAGTTCTCCTATGGATGCCAGTTTCCCGGTCTGCATGAGCTGCCTGCTCATACCTTCAACCTCGTTGTCTCTTTTTTTGATAACCGAAACCATGTGACGGGTGATGAATACGGTGACAATAAGGATAATCAGTGCGCTAAGATGCAGTGAGAACATAGTTGCCCTGTTGGCATGGCGGACTTCTTCAAAAAGTTCATTTTCGTCCATTCTTACCACCAGAAGCCATTTTGGATCTTTCAGCCAGGTTTCGCAGACAATTTTTCTTGTCTTTACATCCTTGTCACCTGTTTCAAGAAACCTGAATTTCAAATCATCATGAATTCCAGCTTCAAATCCCGACGCCAACGTCATGATCTGGCCGCCGGAACCGGGAGTGGTCTGATAGATCCCTTCGCTGTTTAAAATGTATACATCACCCGTCTTGCCGATCCTTACATTTTCCACCAGGGAACGAAACCAGTCCGTGTTGATCGTGGCTCTCAGTATCCAGCGGTGTCCGCCTTCGTTTTTTATAACCGCCATTACAAAATGGGGTTCTTTCCTGAATCCCATAAACATGTCACTGGTATAGCTTCCTTTTTCCATAACTTCCTTGAACCAGAATGTGGCGGAATAGTTTTTATCTATAAGGTCATAAGGTCCGACGTAAGCCAGATGATCTCCGTTTTCACCAATGATGCCGATATCCGTCATGATCCAGGAATCAGAGTTGATTGTCTTAAAAATATGGTTGAGAAGATCATTTTCTATCAGGGAGGCCATTGAATGCGTACGGATGATGAAATCAAGTTGGGTTCTGTTTTCCTCCAGGAAAAATTCTATAATTTTCCTGTGGTAATCAACCCGGGTCTGCAGTGTTTTTTCCATCCGTTCTCTGGCAAATTTTGAATAATGAGTATTGATTGCCCATCCGGCAAGGAGCAGGGGCGCGAGCGAGCAAACCATAGTGAGGAAAGTGAACCTGCGAAAGAGACGGGAATAATGTGTCTTCTTTGTGCTTTCAAGGCTTTGATCCATGCAGCCTCCTATATGCTCTATTTTAAGATATTTTATCCATAATTATAATTTGCGTCAAGTAGATACTTTTACCTGCCTTTATCTACCTTCATCTGCCTTTATCTGCCTTTATCTAAAATACTTTCAACAAGTGTGCCAAAGGATTTTATTTGTACAATCTCATGGTAAGTCATTGGAATTTTATTATTTTTTTTAAGGCAATGAATATAAAAAAAATATGGTTTCAGCGGATTGTCATCGGACAGGAGACAGGGGTGGAAATCGCCATATGACAGTCCAGGCAGTTTATTGAAGTACCTTCCAGTATTTTTTATGGATTTTGGTGACCCTCTTGAGGCTGGACAAACGGTTGATATCACTTTTACGGATACTATCTATTTTATCCTCGCTTACACCCGGCACATTGCAGATCTCCTTCATAACGGAAAGGCCGCATTCCCTGATACCCTTTATGCTGTAGCCCCCTTCCATGACAAAGGCTATTTTTCCCCCTGTGGAGCGCTCTGCCATCTCAAGGAGAAGTGCGGTTATAACGGCGTATCCGCCCGGCGTCACCTTCATACCTGCCAGGCGGTCGTGAATATAAAGGTCAAACCCGAAAGAAACAAGAATTATTTCAGGTCTATACTCTTGTGCAACAGGCCCTGCAAGAAAATAGAGAGCTCTTCCGATGTCCCTTGCCCGGCTCCCTTTTTCCAGGGGAATATTGATTGTAAACCCCAGACCCTTTCCTTTTCCCGTCTCTTG
>NZ_JAIOSW010000315.1 GCF_021107415.1 Desulfobacula sp. | reverse complement strand
TTTTGGCAGTGCGCTACTCTCACTCACATTTTTAAAAGATTTTATTCTGTCACTTAATCGTGTAATCAAGAATTGCAGTAAACCTTGGTTGTGGTTCATGTTGGATGGCCTTTTTGTTCTTTTGATCCTTACCTTTCCGGTTTGGTTTAATATGCTGCCATGGGATATTTCCAGACCGCTTATGGGTATAATCGGCATTATCCTCCTTTTACTGCTCATGTTTTCAAGTATGCCTGTTGGTGCTGTGATGGGTCTGATAGGATTTCTTGGCTTTACTTACCTGGTCAATATAGACGCTGCTTTATCCCTTGCCGGCACAATACCCTATCGCATCGCTGCGAGTACTGAGATGGCCACAGCCCCCCTTTTTATTTTAATGGGGGTATTTTGTTTCCATGCTGATTTAACCAAGGATATTTATGCAACACTGCGTAGTTGGATGGGACGGCTTCCTGGCGGGATGGCCATAGCCACAGTGGGGGGGTGCGCCGGATTTGCAGCAGTGAGTGGCTCCAGTTTAGCATCCACGGCTACTATGGGCACATTGGCACTGCCTGAAATGCGGCGCTATAAATATGACAATGGCATGGCGTGTGGCAGTATCGCTGCCGGCTCCAGTATCGGTATTTTAATCCCCCCAAGTATTCCATTCTTAATCTATGCCATGCTTACAGAGGAATCTATTGCCAAACTTTTTATTGCCGGTATTATTCCGGGTATTATGGAGGCGATTTTTTACATATTGGTCATATACTTCATGTGCAAGATCAAACCCAATTTAGGCCCCCCCGGTCCTTCAACGACATTTAAAGAGAAAATCATTTCACTTAAGGGGACCTGGGGAATACTGACTCTTTTTATTGTTGTCATAGGGGGTATCTATGTGGGCATATTCACTCCCACGGAATCCGCCGCTGTCGGTGCATTTGGTGCATTCTTACTGGGCGTTGTAAAGAAAAAATGGACTCGAAAAAATTTTTTTGGTGCTCTTGCTGAAACAAGTAGAATGACCGGGATGTTTATGCTTGCTTTGATAGGGGCCAGATTATTTCAATACTTTTTAACAATTTCCCAAATTCCGTTTATGCTTTCCGACGTTGTTGTTGCCATGCCAGGCCCGGATATGGTTAAGCTGTTGGCAATCCTTTCTGTTTACCTGGTTCTTGGCTGCATAATGCCGATTATGGGTATTATTATTCTCACAGTACCTATTTTTTTCCCGGTTATCATCGGTCTTGGTTATGATCCGATCTGGTTTGGGGTTATGATGGTTATGATGGCGGAAATGGGGCAAATCACACCACCTGTCGGGCTTAATGTTTTTATCCTTGCCGGAATTGCCAAGGATATCCCTTTAGGGACAATATATAAAGGGATCATTCCGTTTGTGCTGACAGATATTATTAGAATCATTCTAATTCTTATCTTTCCGGCAATTGCTTTATGGCTGCCTTCTTTAATGGGATAGGTCCATTTTTTAGAGGTAATTCCATAGAGACTAAATTTAAAAAGGAAAAATTATGATGACAGATAATAAAAATCCTGTGTTCAAGGTTAAACCAACGGTCTCGATGAATCCGAACCTAAGCGTTCCCCTTGCTGCAGTTTTGCGCTATACAGCTGATAGAAAGGTTAGCACGATTGTCACTGTTTCTGACGGAGACCGTAATTGGGAGATAAATTTTAATGGTTCATATGATCCTCAAAGCGGATTACCGATTATTGGCATGCGAGCAAATAAGCGGCATACATTTTTTATTGCCATACAAGATGAGTCTGGACATAAAACTATGTGGTCCGAAACATTAGAATACATGACACCTAAACTTCCCAGCGGTCCAAGAGACTGGCCTCCTATCAGTATTAATGTCAGCCACCCGGAGCTGATGGAGCCTGGTATCACATTGATATCAATCCGACGACGTGTGCCCGGAAGAGAAATAATGATGACAAAAGCGCAAAGGGCATTCAGCCGGGACTGGTCGTTAATTGTCGGACTTGATTTAAATGGAGATGTCGTCTGGTACTATCAGGTGAATACACGCATTGCCGGTTTTGATTATCTGCATAACGGTCATTTGTTTTACCTGACACATGATTTTTGTGCTGTTGAAATCGATATGCTTGGTAATAAAGTGGCACAGTGGTATGCGGGGAAGCGGCCGCAGGGCGAGGTAGAAGGCGCAACACCTGTGGATGTCCAAACGATTCATCATCAACCTCATGAGTTGCCGTCGGGCAATTTTCTTGTGATGACAGCACATTCTAAAAAAATTAAAAATTTTTATACCAGTGAAGTTGATCCTGGGGCTGAAAAAGCTGACACAAATGTAATGTGTGATGAGATCGTTGAATTTCGACGCGACGGATCAATCGTGTGGAACTGGAACAGCTTTGAATACCTGGACCCTAATAGAATTGGCTATCAAACCCTTGGACCTTACTGGAAGGTACGAGGTTTTCCTGATCACGCAGACTGGACTCACGGCAACGGTCTTTTTTATGATGAAAAGAATGATGCGGTACTAATATGCCTGCGAATGCAGGATGCTATAATCAAAGTTGACCGATCAACCGGCGAGATTGTATGGATATTGGGCGACCATCATGGCTGGCCTGACTGGTTGCAAAGCAAACTACTGAGACCTGAGGGGAAGGTTCATTGGCCATATCATATGCACAATCCAAAGGCAACTCCTGAAGGAACCATATTATTATGGAACAACTCAATTTTTCAAGCGTTACCTTTTGATGGAAAGCGTAAAATGCTGCCCCATGAAACTTACAGCCGTGCTGTTGAATATCTGGTTGATGAGAAGCGTATGACAGTTCGAGAGGTATGGGCCTCGGAAAATGGGCCAGACAATGATTCTTGTTCCTGTTTTGCCATGGGTGATGTTCACTGGATGCCTAAGACAGATAACGTACTTGTTTTTTATGGGTCATGCATGGCAAGAAGAGATGATATGTCCTATGATCCTACAGACATGCGATCTCAAATGGAGTTCCCTCAATGGACTCGTGTTCGTGAATTTTTACATACAACTCCACCGAAAATTGTATTTGAAGCCCATATCGAAGATCATGATGATGTGATCATGTGGGCTACTTTTGGTGGTATGAAAATATCAAGTCTATATCCTTCTGTATGACATGGGCCATGCAGAGATAAATAATTTTTAATAAATAACAATATAACAAAATTAATGGAGTTACAGAAATGACTGAAAGCGAATTAGATTTTAAAGGAAACCTTACCGATGCACAAAAAGAGATGTTGAACAAGAAAATAGATGACTCAAAGCAAGTGATTCGGGACACCTATGCTAAATTCAAGCCAGAGGAATTGGCTGCCACATGGACAGGTGGAAAGGACAGCACTCTGGTCCTATGGCTGCTTCGACAAGTCTGTGAAGAAGATAATCTGCCGCTGCCCACCATTTTTACTATAAGCGAGTTCGATGTCTTTACCGAGATTGAGGATTTTATGAAGGAATACGAAAAAAAATGGGGGTTTGACTTGGTATGGTATCTTAATGAAGACGTGGTAAAGGCTGCCGGCAGTGAATTGAACTCCATGGTCCAGGTTAAGGATCTTAATGAACGAAACCAAAAAGAACTTGAACGTATCGGGTATGAAGAGGATGAGTTTATGTTTGAAGCTGAATCCTATACCGGCAACCATTTGATGAAAACAGTGATGTTCAACAAATTCATTGAGGATCGAAACATCAAGGGTATGTTCCAAGGAATTCGCTGGGATGAGCATGAAGCACGTGTGAATGACGAATATTTCATGGAGCATGAAGCGTCAGATCTCAGCCCTGCACACACCCGGGTATGTCCAATTCTTCATATCACGGAACGGGATATTTGGCATATCACTCAAGGCATTGGAATACCTTACAACAGCCTGTATCAGCATGGGTATCGTTCATTGGGCGCCAAAAGTTCCAGTAAAATCGCCATGGAAAATGTTCCGGCATGGGAGCAGGATCTGGAAAACACAGGGGAGCGGGATGGCCGCCGTCAGGATAAGGAAGAGGCCATGGAGAAGTTAAGGTCATTGGGTTATATGTAACACAAGTGCTTTGACGGATGATTGTTTTTTTCCAAAGACGCTTATCCGGATAAATAGTCAGCTTTATTAAGACCAAACATTTTTTTATGGAGACGGGGGAAACCCCGATAATACAAATTATGGCATTGATACAATATATAACAAGAATACAGTTTGACTGTGGTGCAGTGAAATTACTCCCTTTGGAGTTAGATCTTCTGGGAATGAAAAAACCTTTACTGGTAACTGATGCGGGTATTCGTGCCGCGGGCATTCTGGATAAGATCGTAGGTTCTATGGGAAATTATGATTTCGAAATCTTTGACGGCACACCGGAAAACCCGGATGAGGAAGCTTTGCGTCAATGTCTGGATATCTATAAAAAAAAGCAGTTGGATGGGGTCATTGCTTTGGGTGGAGGGTCGCCAATCGACCTGGCCAAAGCAGTGGCGTTATTGGTCTCACATGGTGGGAAATTTTCAGATTATGGGGTTCAAACCGGTGGATCTGAAAAAATTGGAAAAGTCTTGCCGCATATTGCTATCCCAACTGCTGCCGGTACAGGTGCTGAAATCGGCAGGGCTTGTGTGATGACCACCGACGACGGAAGAAAAACCATAGCAGTCAATCTTAATATGGTTGCAAGTGCAGTAATCTGCGATCCTGAGTTAACTCTTGGACTGCCTCCTAAGATGACGGCGGCAACGGGAATGGATGCCCTGACACACGGAATTGAAGTTTATGTTTCCAATAATTATAATCCCCCGGCACAGGCGATTGCTCTAGATTGTGTCAGACGCGCAAGTCGCAATTTGGTAAAAGCGTATCAAAATGGTTCAGATATTGAGGCACGCAAAGAAATGATGATGGCGGCTCTGGAAGGTGGATTGTGTCTACAGAAAGTGCTTGGAGCCTTGCATGCGATGTCTGCCCCTCTGGGTGAATTTGGCATTCATCATGGCACAGTAAATGGCATATTGTTACCCCATGTTCTTCGCTACAATGAAAGCCATTGTGGAGAATTGTATCTGGATTTAAAAAAAGCAGTTGGAATTGATCCAGATAGCCGTCTGGATGGTTGGGCCGAAGATCTATTGAAGCAATTGGAACTCCCAACAACATTGCGTGAAATGGGTATAGAATCAAAGCATATTCCGGATATTGCTGAAAAATCGGCCAAGGACCATTTAAGCTCGAGCAACCCCCGCCCGATGACACCCGAAGACTACAAAATCCTTTTACATCAGGCAATGGGTTAATATGCTTGAAATTTCAGTCTCTGATGATTGATTCATTATCTATTCCTCAGAATCAACTTTTAATTAACAGGAGAACACTAAATGATACAACAAGAATATAAATCTATTTCCAGAAGTGCGCCGGGAATGCTCGAATGGCCAAACAGCGTTGAGCGTTTACCCAACGGCAACACGTTGATTGCCGACGGCGGTGATATTAGCGGAAATGGAAGTGAAGTGATAGAAGTCGATCCCTTGGGCAATATTGTATGGCAGTATGACAACGATGGGGGGTTTCTATTTCTTCATTCTGCCCGTTTATTAAAAAACGGAAATATTCTTCTGGCTGACAGTTCCAGTGACAGGGTAATCGAGGTTAACCGCGATAAGCAGATCGTTTTTAACACTGACAACTGGGATAATGGTACCGGCAAATTGTCCGATGGTTCCTATATTGCCTATCCCAACGATGCCTATGAACTGGAAGATGGTAATCTTTTTATCTGTGAACGAAACAATAACAGAGCATTCAAAGTAGACCGTCAGGGGAATGTGCTCTGGGTATATGATAAAGACATTGACCGTCCCCACAATGGGCATATGCTGCCAAATGGGAATATGCTTATTTGCGCTTCTGATATAAACACAATACTTGAAGTGTCGCCGGATAAGGAGATTGTCTGGTCATATGGCGACGGCAAACCGGAAACTCTGGACTGGCCAAGAGCTGCCAAGCGGTTGGAAAATGGAAATACAATGATTTGTGATTCCAAGAATTCCAGAATTATTGAGGTAACACCCAAAGGACAGACAGTATGGGAATTTAAAGTAGACTACTTTTCCAAGTTCTATGACTTCCAGGCGCTGCCCAATGGTAATGTCCTGATTTCCGACACCCAGCACCGCCAAATAATAGAGGTGGATCGTTCAGGAAATTATAGATGGGTGTATCGAAATTATCATCTCCTTGATGTCGAGCCCAAGCTTAAAAATGGATTTTTCAAAATGCGGGATGAAACCGATGTTCCTCTTCACTGGCAACTGGCCAGACTGATCAGCGAAGGAGGGGGAAAAATGATCTGGGATAAGGAAAATAAGCCTTACCCCTGCCCCGGACTGGAATATGATCGAACCGGTTTTCTTTATCTGCACCAGGTGATTGCCGTAAAACCGGGAGTTCGCTACAAACTGGCAGGCAAGATCAGAACAGAAGGAGTGAAGGGTTCGTGCTCAATTCAATTGTGTTTTTTGGATAAATACGGTGGACAAGTCTATGATATGGAAGATATTCCCAAGGGAGATTTTTATATGGGTGATCGTGACTGGACATTGGACCAAATCGAAGCAAAGGCTCCTGATGGTGCAACCAGTGTGGAACTACGTCTGTCGATCAATGATGCAGGCAAGGTCTGGTTTAAAGAAATGATGTTCTATTCTTAAGATGCTGCAAAAATTAGTGAAAATGTAGAGAGGGGGTAATTTCATATGCTATTAGGATACACAGGAAAAATTGCATGGGTTGATCTTACACAAGGGTCAATCGATATTCAGGAACTATCGGAAGGTATTGCAAAAAAATACATAGGGGGGAAGGGTCTGGGTGCCCATCTCCTTTATAAACACTTAAAACCCGGCACCGACCCGCTGGGACCTGATAATATAATGATCTTTGTCACAGGTCCCCTTACGGGAACAAATTTTCCAGCCGTATCCCGATCCGGGTTGATTACTAAATCTCCCCAGACCGGCACTTTTCTGGATTCTTATTCCGGTGGTTTTTTCGGCACCCAATTAAAATGGGCAGGATTTGATGCTATAGCGATTAAGGGTAAGGCCAGAGAACCGTCTTACCTGCTTGTTGAAGAGGGTGAGATCCAAATTAAAAAGGCGGAACATCTCTGGGGACTTACCACCTCTGAAACTGAAAAGCAGTTGAGGGAAAAGGTATCATCCAAAAAGGGAGAGCGGATGAGTATTGCTGCCATCGGCCCGGCAGGGGAAAACCTTGTCAAATTTGCTAATATTATCAATGAAAAGAGAGCCCATGGCAGGGGCGGCGCCGGAGCCGTGATGGGCTCAAAAAATCTGAAAGCCGTGATTGTCAGAGGTAACTTAAAACCTCATATAGATGATGAGGCGGGCTTTAAAAAAATCATACAGCGTTGCCGCCGGCAGATAGCAGAGCATCCTATGACCAAAAAAGGGGGTGCATTCCCCAAATATGGGACCACCATGACCATTGATTTGACCCAGGAGACCGGAACACTTCCGAGTCAAAACTGGCAGGAAAATACCTTTGAAGAAAAAGAAAAGATCAGCGGGGATGCTCTCCTGAATTACGTCACACGGCCAAGGGCTTGTTTCGCCTGCCCCATCGGCTGCAGCCGGGATTCCAAGGCATCAGTAAATGATAAAGAGTATATGACTGAGGGACCGGACTATGAAACCATGTACGCCCTTGGACCAAACTGCGGTATCTGTGATCCCGCCGTCATCATCGCAGCAGATCATCTTTGTGATGATTACGGTATGGATACCATCTCATGCGGCGTCACCATTGGATTTGCCATGGAATGTTTTGAAAAAGGATTGATCTCAAAAACTGAGACAGATGGTATGGATTTAAGTTTTACAAACGGAACGGTGCTGCTGGAGCTTATTCACAAGATTGCAAAATGTGAAGGAGTGGGCGCTTTGCTTGCACAGGGGTCCAAAAGAATGTCAAAAAAAGTAGCGGGCAGCAAAGATTTTGCCATCCATATTAAAGGACTTGAACTTCCGGGATATGATCCCCGGGGAATGAAAGGTCAGGGACTCTCTTATGCCCTTTCAGATCGCGGTGGATGCCATGTCCGGGGCAATACCCTTCGCACCGAGCTGATGGGTCTGCCCGAACCGATAGACCGCTATGGTTATGAGGGCAAAGCCGATATGGTTAGAAAACTCCAGCTCTCTTATGCGACCTGTGATTGTATCATCGCCTGTCTGTTCGGTTCTTTTGCCATTACCCCGAAGGACTATGTCCAAGCCATATCAGCCGTGACCGGTTGGACAATAACAGAAGGTGACCTGCAGACCGTGGCCGAAAGAGCATGGAACCTAACCCGGCTATTCAATGCAAGAGAGGGGTTTACAAGGCAGGATGACACCCTGCCGGAAAGACTGTTCACACAAGGCTCGACCAAAGGGCCAAGCAAGGGTGAAGTGATGGACAGGGCATCCTTTGATAAAATGCTTGATGAATATTATGATCTAGTGGGGTGGGATAAGGCTACAGGAATACCCGGAGAGGAAAAATTAAAAGAGTTGGAAATCGAAAAATAAAATAAAGGAACGATTATGCTTGCAGACCAAAAATATTGGAATCCTGTTCTGGAGACACTCCCCCGGGATCAAATTCAGAAACTTCAACTGAAAAAATTTAAAAAAATATTCCAGTGGGCTTATGATCACTCCATATTTCACAGGTCTCTTTATAACACTGCTGGCATCACACCAGATGATATCCGCAGCTTTGCTGATATCCGGCTCGTCCCGAAGGTCGAAAAGTCCATGATGCGGGGAGTTCAGAAAAAAGATCCATTTCCGTATGGAGATGCCCTGTGTGTTCCCCTTGAAGAGGTAACCGAGTTTCGCCAGACAAGCGGTACCACCGGGCAACCTGTCTATCAGGCGGATTCCTGGCAGGATTGGGAATGGTGGTCAGAATGCTGGGCTTATATCCTGTGGGCACAAGGGTACAGGCCGGCGGACCGTGTATTTATTCCTTTTGGATATAATATCTTTGTGGCGTTTTGGGCCGGGCATTACGCAGCTGAAAAAATCGGGTGTGAGGTTGTGCCCGGTGGCGTCTTGGATACAAAAGCCCGTATTCTTAAAATTCAGGAATTAAAGGCGACCGCCATTATGGCGACCCCCACATATGTCCTTGGCATGGCGGATACGGCAAAAAACAAGATGAACATCAATCCCGCAGATCTAAGTATTAATAAAATCACCTGTGCTGGTGAGCCGGGTGCCAGCATCCCCAGTACCAAAAAGCGGATGCAGAATGCCTGGGGCGCACAGGTGTTTGACCACGCCGGGGCAACAGAGATCGGGGCCTGGTCTTTTGAGTGTCTGGACCAGCCCGGCGGTATGCATGTAAATGAGGCCTTTTTCCTGGTGGAAATTGAAGATGTTGAAACCGGAAAAATTATCGAGGAGCCCGGCCGAAGGGGGAAAATGATCATCACGGCTCTGGACCGCTTGGCCCAGCCCTGCGTCCGGTTTGATGCCAAGGATATCATTGAATGGGATCCATCACCCTGTTCCTGCGGCAGAACATTCAGGTTGATAAAAGGTGGAGTGATCGGCCGTGCAGATGACATCACCAAAGTGAAAGGTGTTTTGCTGGCCCCTTCGGCCATTGAAGAGGTTGTCAGAAGTATTGAAGACCTGTGTGACGAATATGAGGTAGTAGTGGACAAACTGGGTGATATAGATCGGATTAAGCTTAAAGTCGAATTAATGCCGGGCCTTGAAGAGCGTGTCAAAGAAATTGAGAGTAAACTCCAGGATCAGCTTCGCTTGAAAACCAATCTGGGTTATCGGATTGACTTTTATGATTATGGTAAACTGCCCCGGCACGAGGTCAAAGCTAAGCGGTTTAAAGACTTGAGGAAAAACCATTAGAAAGGAATACAGAATGACGACGCAGGAGATAAATTTGAAAGAAGTAGAGCAAAAAATTCAATTAATGAGGGAAACAGCAGAAAAGTTGAAAGAGAAGGCAAATAATTTTCCCGCTCTTGACCGGAATCTTTCCCGGATGTTGGCTACAATTAAAATGTTGGAGTTGAATATTGTTACTTGAGAATATAGTCGATCAGTAAAACCATTGAACGGAAATAAAAGGCAAAAAAGTTTTATTGACATCTAAGAAAACTGTAATATTATTGTCTGATAATAAGACTTTAATGGAGATTTTTATGACTGTCGATAAAGCTATATTCAAACCATTCAAAACCCAAAGAACCTTTGAAGAGGTTTCTTCAAAAATTAAAGCATTTATTTTTGATGGAACCCTGCAAGCAGGAGATAAACTTCCTTCCGAGTCGGAACTTGCCAAACAATTTAATGTAGGCCGACAAACTATCCGAGAGGCTCTTCGCATCCTTGAATTATCCGGTTTCATTATTGTGAAAAAGGGATATGGTGGTGGAGCGATTATTAAGGATAGTATTTCAAAAAAAATCAAAAATCTTATGTTAGATGCATTTAGGATGGAAAAAATTTCTATCGATGAGTTTACTGCGGCTCGGCTGTCTATTGAAAAAGCCATATTGAATAAAGCAATTGACAATGCAGATGATCAGGACATTAATGCTCTTCAGGAGAATATTGATAAGGCAAAAGATTTAATCGCAAAAAAAGAAATCGCGATTGATTTAAATTTTGACTTTCATTCATTGCTCGCAAAAGCTTCAAAAAATGCAGTATTTGTGATAGTTGAAGGAGCGATAAATGCCATACATCGGAATATACGTTCTCGCATACCTCCTGATTTTGAAATCTCAGAGATTGCTGTCCAAAATCATGAAAAAATATTGGATGCGTTGATTAAGAAAAAACGAGAAAGCGCTATAAGTTTGATAGAAGAACACATTCTAAAAATGAGAAGCATTTATAAATAAAGTTCCACTAAAAGGCTTTTTTATGACTTATCCAAGTATATATCCGACCGGAACCACAATATATAATCCTAAAAAATGCTTTAATGGCTATACTGTATTCCATGCCAAGGAGTTAGGAAGTCTTGTAATTGATATGAATGGAAGTGAAACCAAGTTGTGGAAGGGCTTGCACGGTTTTCCAAATAAACTTCTGAAAGGTGGCTATATCCTCGGGCACACAGGAGAAAGATCTACAAAATATGGAATGCAGGATTATCGAGACCTTGTCCAGGTTGACTGGGATGGAAACGTAATCTGGAAATTCAATGAGTATGAATATATCGAAGATCCTGGGGAAGAGGCCCAGTGGATGGCCCGTGTCCACCATGACTACCAGCGGGAAGGCAATCCGGTTGGGTATTATGTCCCTGGCATGGAAGCAAAAATAAATCAAGGTAATACCATGATCCTGGGGCATAAAAATCTTATTTGCCCACAAATTTCTGATAAGAATTTGCTTGATGATACAATTTATGAAGTTTCCTGGGATGGGGATATCCTCTGGGAATGGGTTTGCAGCGAACATTTTGATTCCTTTGAATTCCGTGAAGATGCAAAAAATATTTTAGCCCGTGACCCCAATATGCGGCCTTGCGGTGGCGGAATGGGAGACTGGATGCATCTAAATTCCATGTCCATCCTTGGGCCGAATAAATGGCATGATTCAGGAGATAATCGCTTTCAACCTGATAACATTATTGTAGACGGTCGAGAAACAAATATTATCTTTATCATCAGCAAAGAGACGGGTGAAGTGGTCTGGAAGGTCGGACCCTATTATGACTGTACACCGGAAAAGGATCTGGGCTGGATTATCGGCCAGCACCATGCCCATATGATACCACGTGGATTGCCGGGCGAAGGAAACATTCTGGTGTATGATAATGGCGGGTGGGCTGGATATGGAGCATGCAATCCGGCAAGTCCAACCGGAATAAAAAATGTATTAAGGGATTATTCCCGTGTTTTGGAATTTGATCCAATTACTCTAAAAATTGTATGGCAGTATACTCCCCAGGAAGACGGATTGGTACAACCTGCAGACAGTAATCGTTTCTACAGTCCTTTTGTAAGCTCTGCCCAACGGCTGCCAAACGGAAATACGCTTATCACGGAAGGCAGTGGTGGCAGAATAATTGAAGTTACGGCAGATCATGAACTGGTATGGGAATATATCAGTCCCTATTGGGGTAAAGAAACAAAAATGAATATGGTCTATCGGGCTTACCGATTCCCCTATGAATGGATACACCAGGTTGAACCTTCCAAAGAGATTGAAATTGAACCAGTGGATGTGAGTTCTTTCAGAATGCCCGGTTCCAGCCCCAAAGGGCCTCGTTCAGAGGTTAGTGTTGAGGGTACAGTCCCTTTCCAAGCTTCATCAGCTCTGTGCGTAATCTCTGATACTGATGATAAAAAATAGAGATCATAAGCATAAACTTCAGGAGATAGAATATGCCTTTTACCCTTTTTAGTGCAACAGGGTGTATGCGTTGTGAAATTGTTAAATCCTATATGACTGATCATGCAATGGTTTATGATGAGCATAACATAAAAACAAAAGGCAAGGACGCCTTTAATTTATTTTATCGTAAAAATCGGCCTGATATATTTCGAGGAAAAGATGGCATGGAATTTCCAATTCTTTTTACAGGAGAAAAAATAATACAGGGCGTTGGTGAAATCCTGGCTTTCCTTAAGGCAGGAGACAGGTTAAATACTTTTATTAAAAGAAGTGATTTAAGCCATGGATGGATCAATGGATTGACTGTTCCTGCAAACAATGCATGCATGGATGATGATTTTCTGGAGATATTGCGTTATCTTAAAGATCACGGGTTGTTGATTCAGCTTGCGACTGACGGGCGAAATGCCCATCTGCTGGAAACCATCATCAAAGAAAATCTTATCCACCGGTTGATTTTTTATCTGAGAGGACCGGCAGAACTCTATAAATTTCTTACCGGGGCCACCCTTGACAAGGAAGAACTCCGACACAGCCTTTCTCTGGTAGAAAAATCCCCTGAATACCATATTATTCTATCGATAGCATGCTTGGAACGTTCCAATGGTGAACCCGGTTATATTACCCCTGAGGAAGCAGCCCGAGCCGCAGCTCTTGTTGAACATGCCACAGGCAATAAAAAACATCCGTTTTTTATAAAAGGAGTTATCCCGCCCCCTGAGTGGGACATTGCTCCTTTACCATCGGCTGCCTTTTTTAAATACAGAACAGCATGCAGACCTCATATGGTATTGGCAGAAATTTTGAAATAATTATTCAATCCCCATAGGGGTGAAGGTGAGCCTTTCACCAATTTCCGGATGGTAATGGTAATGGCCGGAGTAATATAAAGGATCAATCCTATGAAACAAGATCAAAGATAACGCTTCCGATAAACACTTTTACCTTTATTCTTACGGGGATCTTTCTATCATCTGCCGTGACCCAGAGTTTTACCGTGGGGTTTTCACTCTTTTTGAATACACCGGAAAAATGATTGACCTTAAGAACGAGCAGGTACGTATCAAAGGTTCCGGAGGATAAGGTGATTTTTTCTTTTTTTATCACCTCTCCTTTCTGGATGAAACATTTTTTCCCATCGCTCACAGGGAAGGACAGGCTTTGGTCGGTTTTAAAATTTAAGGTTCGCATCTTATAAAAGGCTGAAACCGGGTCAAAGGTTTTCAAAGGGATTTCGATGGGGTCTCTTTTTTTGCCGAAGTTAGAATAAACGGCTGTTTTCTTTTCCCAGTCAAAATTAACAATCACCTGCCTTTTATCTTTGCCCGACTGTGTCTTTTTGTGCAAAAGAGACCGGGAAAACGCTAAATCAGCAAATCCTTCCAGTCGGTCTCTGATTTTAAAAAACATATCGACATACCGACTTGACTTCACTTCAAGTAAAAAATGATATGCTTTTTCCCCATTGAGTGTTGTAAGGGGCAATACTTTGAATTTTGCTTTTCCAGCCCTGATCATTTCCCAGCTAACCGTGTATTTGATTTCTTCACCAATAAAAAACGGCAACATTGTTTCACCTGCATTGCTAAGGGGTGTTAAAAAAAATAACATGCCCGTCAGGATAATAAAAAAGAAATGGGCGCGTGATAATTTAGTGCATTGCTTCTGCAATGGATACGGTCCTGTCGCCCAGTATATTGACATAACTTGCCATTTCATTGTCATACCATCCATAAATCACAGCCTGGGTAACCTGGATACTGGTGACCTGATCTTTGATCATATCCAATATGGATTTGTCTATACCGCGCACATGCTCAAGGTTAATATTAATGGCCCCGGTACGTGTATGGGTTTCATGGCCTTCAATAACAGCGGCAGCCCTTGGTGTTCCGATAATATCAGAGGAGACATTCTGTTTGTCCGTGTACATCAGGTATCCGTTTGTATTGGCTTTTTCTGTATTTTCATAAATTGAGTTGATCAAATCCCTTCGAATCGGCTTTTTATTCAGCTCTTCCTGGAAATTCATCACAAGAATAATCAAAGAGCCGGTTGCCGTCGGAATTCGGACGGACTCTGCAATAAACCCAATGGTTGACATTTCCGGGATAACCAGCTGCAATGCTTTTGCAGCACCGGTTGTGGTCAGAATAATATTATTCATGATAGACCTGTTTTTTCTTAAGTCCTTGGCACCTGTTTTCGGCAATCGATCCAGTACCTGCTGTGATCCTGTGGCTGCATGTACAGTTGCCATGGATGCAGAAAGGAGTCTCTCAACACCGAAATAATCCAGCAGCGGTTTTATCATATGAGACAGACAGGTGGTGGTGCAGGATGCATTGGAAATAAGATGATGCATTATTGGATTATAATCTCCATCATTGATCCCCATGACGGTTGTCACTGCATCTTCGGGCATTGCCACACCCTCTTTGAGTTTAAAGGGCGCTGAGGCAATCACTTTTTGAGCACCTGCTTCGATATGTCCCCGGATAGAGCCTTTGGCCGCATCTGCTCCAAGGGAAGGGTCCAAAAATTGTCCGGTTGTATCTATGACTATTTTGGCATTATACTGTGCCCATTCAATATCTTTCGGGTTCCTGTGATTTTTTAATATCTTTACTTTTACACCATTAATATTCAAGGATGCTGAGGCTTCATCCACATCACTGATAACCGGCCTTGCCTGATATCCGTAAAGAAATGAATCCAGTCGTCCATATGTTGTATCTCTTTCTAAATAATGAATAATGTCTTGAAAAGATTTACCCACTTCCCTGCCCACATTAATGACAATCGTATCAAAGTATTTTCTTGCTGCATGATGCCACAAAGACAGCTTTCCTATTCTTCCAAATCCGTTAATTCCAAGTGTTATAGAACCTTTTGTATTCATTTGAATTCCCTCTTTTCACTATCTTTTATTTAATTGAGACTTTAATTCGGCCTTTATACACGGATCCTTTTTGACCGTTAATACTGATATAATCACCTGTAAGCATTTTAACCCCATTGAGCATACACTTTTTTTCGGATTCATTGCAAACAAGATTTTCACATCCCACCACACAGGTTTTATCAAGATTATATGCCACCACAGCTGCATGGGAGGTGAGCCCTCCCCTGGCAGTCAGAATTCCGTCTGCGGCATCAATTTCCAGAATATCATCCGGAACCGTATCATTCCTCAATAAAATCAATCTTGTATCCGGATCATTTTTCCTGAAGGCATCAATTTCTTCCAGGCTAAAAACGATTCTGCCGCTCATGGCCCCGCCACTGACACCGATCCCCTGGCCAAGAGATGCCTTGTCAAGGGTTGCCGGGTTTACATCAAACTTTATAATTTTTTTCCTGTCTCTTAAGGACATATCCCTTGCCTGAAGGATAAAAAGATCTTCTTTGGCTTCCCCTTCAAAGGTAAACTCAATATCCTGGGGGTTCCATCCCTCATCATAAATCAGACGTTGCACCACTTGTTTTAATTGCATATAAATGTGAGGAAAATTTTTCTCAAGACTTCTCTTTGAATCGCGTTCTTCCAGCTCCCTTTGGGTCTCTGAAATGGGAAGGGTTTTTACAAGCCCTGACACAACATCTTCTCCCTGATTACCAATGGTAAAATCCCCCCACAGTCGGATTGTATCCCCCGGGAGCCGAGGGCTGTGGCTGAACACAACACCTGATCCCGACTGCCTGGACAGATTCCCAAATACCATGGATTGAATCGTAACAGCAGTGCCCCAGTCATCGGATATCCCCATAATCCGTCTGTAATCCCTTCCCCTTTTGGATTCCCAGGACGAAAAAACCTTATCAATAGCCAGAAACAGCTGGTCAACGGGAGACTCAATCAGTTCAACCCCGGAATCAAGTAATAATTGTTTATAGGCAAGGGCAAGGGCCTTCATCTGGTCGCCTGTGAGATATCGCTTGAACTCAACACCATACTCTTGTTTTTTTGAATAAATGATATGGTCGAACTCATCCCTTTTAATTCCAAACGCCATCCCATATCCTTGAATAAACCTCCGATAGCTATCCCATGCAAACCATGGATTCTTGCTTATCTTTGCAATATTTGCCGCGATTTCCTCGTTGAGTCCCACATTTAAAAATGAATCAAGCATTCCGGGTTGTGAAATAGAAGAACCGCTCCTGACCGATAAAAGCAGTGGATTTTTAGGATTTCCAAAATCTTTTTGGGTGTGCTTTTCAAGACTGGCCACCATTTTTGCCACATATTGTTTGAAATTAATATTCGCAGGCTTGTAATGATTGATGATTTCACGGCATTTAAAAACTTCTGTGGTAATAATAAATCCTTCCGGGACTGCTATACCTAATTTTTTTAGTTTGATCAGGTTTAATCCTTTATTCCCCAAAAATATAATATTATTGCTGATGGAATCAAAACTGCCCACTTCAATGACTGAAAATTTGGGATTATAATTCAACAACCGGCTTAAATGAATTTGAGAAAGCTTCTCAGACTGTTGAAACAGGGTGTGTAATATCCTGTTTAAGAAGACATCCAACTGCTGCAGCCCGAGGGAAGTTGCAATACGATCCCTGAAAAAGATCTCGGCTACACGCTGGTCCAGTTTTGAATTTTGTTTTTTGCCTCCAGCGGGTAGATATTTTTTAAGAATTTGATCCTTTCCAAGCCTGGATTCTATCTGAAACAAATTGGTGGAATGAATATTATTAAAATGGTCATTGATGATATCGGCAATCGCCCTTGTAAAGCCTTTGAAAATATCCAGGTATTGAGTAAATGTACAGGTCCTGATATCCACGGAAAATTTTAAGAAATCCATTTGGACATCCAACTGGTTGGATGCAATTCCATCCAGCTGGAATGCCTTCCTGAACAGGTTCAAAATTCCATAAATACGTTTAAACGTAGCCTTGGTAATCACCTGGAGATCAATGCTGTTGATCAGTTCTTCGAACATCACATTCAGGATGCTTTCAACCCTCAGGGTCAATCCCAGGGCATCAAATTTTGCCTCATTGTAACTACCGTACATGGATGGGATATCAACGGCAAAATGGCGTTTATGATAAATTGCCTCATTGACGTCATAGATCCTGTCCGAAAGAATAATTTTTTTAAGCTCTTTCATGTACGACAGAAGAGAAAGGATTTTATTTTCCAGGTTTTTCTCTTCAAGTGCCAGAACAAGCTTTTGGGTATCCGGCAGATTTTCAGAATGAAACGAAGATAAATATTTTTTAAATTCCAGGTTATCGATTCGATATTTCTGATTTAAAAGTCTGTAAAACCCAAAGATCATTTTCACCCTTGACCGGTCACCTCATTAATTAAATTGCAAATAGCCTCTTGTGTATAGATTAAATAGTCAGTTGGAAGTGATATATCCTTTGATTCAATGTAGTTGAGAATAATTCTCGGCCCATCAATAAATGGCCCTGACTCATTAATTTCCTGATAAATTGATGGGGGAACATAAGGTTCAAGCTTTTTTTTGTTTCCGGTCTTCCAGAAAAAAATGACTTCCTGGATAAAATCCACGATCCTGCTTGAGCTTTCAACATGGCATTGTTTTCTTAAAAAATGGATTAAACGATCTTTTCTCTGACAGGACTCATCCAGGCGGGTGGAAATATCCCGGAGATGACCCTCTGCACCGATTTCGTTAAAAAAGGCAGGTAACAACCTTGAAAGCTGTTTTACCAGATTAAAAACCGGTGTAATATCTGAATTTAAAAATTTTGTAATATCTCTTGGGAACAGATCCGTATCCTTGATAAAGACCCCGCCGATGGACACAGATATGATTAATGCAGATAAAAGCCTTCTTGATTTTTTGGGATGTTGCCCGATCAGATCCAGAAATATCCGGATATTTTTTACATGGGCTGCATTGCTCTTTATCTGCCAGTCATCCCCGGTTCCTTTAATCATTGGAAATTGAAACCCATGATCAACCGCCCTGTCTATAAAATGGTTAATCAGCTCAATGTTCGATCTCTTGTAAACCGCATCCCCGATTTTATGTATGCAGTCCAGAACGGTTTCAGGATATTTCCCCTTATGTTCTTTGAGCAAGGAAAATGTCTGATCGACGATATTGATATCCTTTTTAAAATCCTTATCACCGATCAGAAGGGTCAGGGTGGTGTTAATATCCCGCAGGGCCTGAACATGGATAGTCGAAAGTCCCGGAATATGAATGATATAAAAAAGAAAAGTCAGTTTTAAGTGCCGGCCTATCGTATCATCGCCACTCTCGGTTATTATTTTTTGAGGCACTGCCCAAACCCGGCTGACAAAATCCTGGTACCCCTCAAGATGTGTCAATGTTTGTGTTACCTTTCCGGGGTCTTGATTCAAAGTCTGAATAATATCCTCAAGCATTTTACGCCACTTTAATATATTTTGATGGGATACTTCTTTTAATAACTGCTGTAACCCATCATCAAGCCGATTGATATCGATACTCCTGCCAATCCATGAAATTGGGTCCTCCTGTTCCAACCAGTAATTAAATGAATAGTTATAAAATTTTATCAGAACCCGGTTTAGCGATGTAAAAAACGCAGCATTACCCTTAAGACAGCCTAAAAGTTTTTTTGCAATTTTATCCGGTTGATAATAGGATCTGACAAAAAAATAAAAGTCCCGGCCTTCATAGGATTCAATTTTCAGGGCCGCCTTTTCAATCACCGGAAGGAATCTATCAAGTTCCTGTTCCGATTCTTTGACAATATGCTGTAAAAACAGCATTAAATTATCAGCCGCACTTGTTTTCACCTTTAAAGCACAATCTGATTCAAACGACTCCAAAAAGATATCAACAAAAAGCTCCAGGGCTTTATCACCTTTTGGATGGGGTTTATATAAATAGAAATATTGAAGGGAAAAATGCCGGGCTTCGCTGACAATAAACTCCCAGTTTTTATAGGGATGTGACAGCTCCTTTAAAAAAATATTCATTCTGTTTAAGATCCCGACATAGGATGAAACAATATCCAGAAAAACCTGATATTTTGAGTCAATGATAACATCAACTTTTGTGTCGAATAAATTAGCCTCAAGAGCCCCGGATTTCACGAAATTTCCTTTCTTTATTTACAAGGGGTTAAATATTTTTGTCTAAATGTGAATATTTTACCACTTTGATGGGTATTTTCAATGATCTTTATGGATTATAAAAATTTTTCATGCCTCCTGGTACCCCATCTCTTTTAACCGCCGCCATAATGTGGTAACGCTTGTACCAAGAACCTTTGCGGCCCGGGTTTTGTTTTGGTTCGTGCTTTTCAGCACCAGTTTTGTATACCTTTTTTCCAACTCCCTGAAGGTAGGAAAATCAGAAGAAATAGCCGTCAAAGGATCTTGTGAAGACATGGACTGGGGAAAATGCTCCGGCATGATCCTGTCTTGTCCTGCTAAAATTACGGCATATTCAATACAGTTTTCAAGCTCCCTGACATTACCCGGCCAGAGATAAGCCTCCATAATCCGAATCGCTGCCGGTGAAAATCCCGGATGGCCGGGGTATAATTGCTCAAGTGAATGCCGTGAAAGCAAGAGAATATCTTCTTTACGCTCACGCAACGGCTTCACCGTCAATGGGAAAACCGCAAGGCGATAATACAAATCCTCACGAAACATTTTTTCTTTGACCAATGATTTTAAATCACGGTTTGTTGCAGCAATGATGCGTGCTTCTATGGGAAGTGATTTTAAGCCGCCAACAGGTCTGATTTCTTTTTCCTGCAAAACCCTTAAAAACTTTGACTGAAGTTCAAGGGGAAGTTCACCGATTTCATCAAGAAAAAAGGAACCTTTACCGGCTTCCAAAAGCAATCCTTTGTGATTTGAATCTGCACCGGTAAATGCGCCCTTTACATGTCCAAAAAGTTCCGACTCCAAAAGCTTTGGCGGAAGGGCTGCACAATTTACAGCAAGGAAGGGATGATAAGATCGGCTGGACTGATTATGGATATACCTGGCAATCACTTCCTTTCCCGTACCGCTTTCTCCCTGAATCAGAACAGTTGAATGGGTTGGGGCGACTTTATCGGCCAGAAGAATCAGTTTGTTCATACTGCTGCTTCTGTAAATAATTCCATTATTTTTATCAATTTTAGATGTCCTGGCTTCCAAAGAATGAATTTTTTCTTTGTGTATTGCCAGATCCTTTTGTGTCTTTTTTAATTTTTTTTTCAGCAAATCAATCTCTTGCTCAAAAGGATTCAATTTCAACTGTACCCAAAGTTCTCTTACCTGTGAAGATGACAGCCCCCAGTCCGAAGCTGACCGGCCCTCGGAAAAACAATGTTTGTGCCCCTGGGCCTGACAGGCAATCTCCTTTACCAGTACTTCACTGCCAAAAACTACACTTGCAAAGCCACTGAGTGCCCCGGTTGAAATGTAACAGATGGGGTTCTGCGCAATGTCTACTCCTATAGATTTCCAGCATTCCACCTCAACTGAAGATTTGCCGATGGCAGAAAATTTGAGCTCATTGGTTTTTTGGTTGAAATGATGAATTTCAATCCGGGAGTCAATAAGCCCTGTGATGCTACCGATATATTTGGCAGATCTCAGCCATTCCATTGGTGAGTCAAAATCATAGTGGGATGCCATCTCCAGAGCAGCCGTCATACCAATCTGGTAGCCATGCCTGGAAAGAACGCCGGCAAGCTGATCCGGTCCAATAAGGGTTAATAACTGCTTCATCAACCGACTCATGGCCGGCAGACCACTCATGAGCATTCGCTGCGTTCCAATCAGGGGAAATCCAGTCCCGGGTTCCTGACTGAGTATTTCTGAAAGCTTAATGTCTTTGGCTAACATTTTTTTCTACCTTAATTAATTTATAATTGAAAATATATTACTATTTGAAAACAACTATTTCAAGTTGAAAAACATTTAGCTGATCTCTATTTTAATCAATTTCATATAACCTATTATAAATAAAGAATTTTTAAACAATTGCCACCTAATGGCACAGGCATTGCAATACTCTCTTTCAGGTAAACAGGCAACCTATAAACATTTAATAAAGGAGTTAAAAAAATGAACAAAAAAATAGCCAAAACAAGTTTAATGATCGCGGTATTCTGTTTGACAATCTCAATTAGTATTCCCGGACAGGCCCTGGCAAGTTGGATGGCCTCATATTACAAAACCCACCCCATGAGCACGGACCAGCTGAGAGACTCCTGGGGTAAACCTGTCAATGTCATTCAAATGGATAATGGTGTTGAAAAGATGATTTTCGGCCCCAAAGATGTTGTAATCGGTTACACCTATTTTCTAATCAAAGACGGGATAGTCGTTGACAAAAATGTTACCGGTAATTGATTCCATTTAAGCAACAATACTAAACCAATAACCTAAAAAAGGAATCAAATCTATTTGACAGTTTGATTCCTTTTTTTATTACGTTCAAAAACCTGATCAAATATTTTTATTTTAATACCGGCTGATATCATCTCCTTTAAGGCTGATTCGGTGGTATCCTCTGAAACACCCTTGCAAAGCTCCTCAATCAGGAACACTCCATACCCTGATTTAACCGCATCCATGGCTGTCGCCTTTACACAATAATCCGTGGCAAGACCATATACAATAAGGGTATCTACCTGATGTGATTTGAGAATGTTATCCAGCCCGGTTTTAATACCATTGTCATCGAAAAAACCTGAATAGGAGTCATATTTGGGATTCATCCCTTTTTGAATAATGGCTGTGAACAGGGTATTGTCAATGAGGATGTCGGCATTTTCAGTTCCCTGCACACAGTGAGGGGGCCAGAGAATCTGGCTTCGTCCATCTATCTCAATGGTTTCATAGGGAGTTTTGTCTTTGTGGCTGGTATAAAAAGAGATGTGGTTTTCAGGGTGAAAGTCCTGGGTGGCAAAAATTTTATGCCCTTTGCTTTTTAATTGCTTTGTTGCGGCAACTACTTTGTCAATATAGGATTGATCGGTCTGTTGAACAGCAAGAGAACCGTGTTTGAAAAGGGTGAAATCACCTTGTATATCCACAACAATCACCCCGGTTTGATTTCTATCCAATGGAATAGTCATAAGCCCTCCTTTACGTTTTTATTATCATAATAGCGATTATTCTATTTTTATATAATAAAATAAACCCCAAGCAACCATCTTTTTTTCATTCTTGACATTTTTTTAAAAAAGCGATAATGTATTTCGTTTATTGTGATTTGGAGCATTAACGTTTAGAATAAAATAAATTTAAGTTAAGGATTGAAAGATTTATGAAACGAACATTTCAACCAAGCAATCGGAAAAGAACTAGGAAACACGGGTTTCTCAAAAGAATGTCCAAACCTGGCGGAAGACGTGTAATTAACGCCAGAAGAGCAAAGGGAAGAAAAAAACTTAGCGTTTAAAAAGGGATTTATAACCTAAAGGTCAGAAGCTTGAGTAACTTTTGTTTGCCAAAAAAGGTAAGGCTCCTAAAGAGAGTCCAATTTTTAACACTTTCGAAACAAGGGAAAAGAGTATATACAGACTGCTTTATAGCAATTGTGCTTAAAGAAACAGCTCAAAACAATCGAATTGGCATTACAGTATCAAAAAAAGTAGGGAATGCAGTAGAGCGTAACAGGATAAAAAGAATTATTAGAGAATATTTCAGACATAATAAAGAGAATATTTCAGGACCTAAGGATATAAACATCATTGCAAGGAAGGGTCTGACACCGCTATCCAACAGGCAGATTATTGAGAAGCTTGACAAACTTTTTTCAAAAATAGCATTAGCATAGATAATG
>NZ_JAIOSW010000007.1 GCF_021107415.1 Desulfobacula sp. | reverse complement strand
GGAAAATATTGACATCAAGCTCCTGGGCAATTCTCCAGGATCTTCCTGCATCCGGATAGGTTGGAACCCCTTCAAAAATTACAGTAGATGCACACAGGGCAAGCGGGCCGTAAACAATGAAGGAATGGCCTGTGATCCATCCGATGTCTGCCATACACCAGTAAACGTCTTCAGGATGAATGTCCTGAATATATTTTGACATGGCAGCGGTATAGGCAAGGTATCCGCCTGTGCCGTGCTGGCAGCCTTTGGGTTTACCCGTTGTGCCGCTGGTATACATTAAAAATAAAGGATCTTCACTCAACATCTGTTCGGGTTCAATCCGGGCACCATAATAGTCTTTTAATTTTTCATTTACAAAAATGTCTCTTCCATCAACCATTGGGGTATCGGAAGAATATTTGCCCGGATATCTCTGCCATACAAGAACTGTATCTACTGTCTGTCCCTGTTCTGCTGCAATTTTAACGGCTTCATCAGCATTGAATTTATGATTAAGAAGTTTGCCTGCCCTGTAATAAGCGTCTGACACGATTAAAACCCTGGACTGGGAATCAACGATTCTGTCGGCACTTGCACTGGGAGAGAATCCGCCAAAAACTACCGAATGGATGACACCGAGCCTTGCGCAGGCCAGCATAGTGATGGGGAGCTCTGCCGACATTGGCATATGGATGGTAACCCTGTCCCCTCTTTTGAGCTTTGCCGTATCCCGTAACAATGCTGCAAATTCATTTACTCTTACATAAAGCTCCTGGTAGGTGATATGATCAACCCTTTCTCCTTCAAGCTCGGGAACAAAATGGATGGCGGTTTTGTTTTTATTATCTTTCAGATGCCGGTCAATACAATTATAGCTGGCATTGAGCTTTCCGCCTTTAAACCATTTGTAACACGGAGCATCACTGGTATCCAGAACTTCATCCCAATACTTGTACCATGTCAGCAATTCGGCATATTCAGTGTAATAATCCGGAAAGTTATCCAGGCTGAATCGATCAAAAACCGCTGGATCTGAAAGATTGGCCTGTCCGATAAATTTTGAGGAAGGGTAGTAATAGTCTTCCTCTTTCCAGTGAACAGCAATTTGGGCTTCTGTGGTTTCCACAACTTCTTTTTCGCTCATGGATCATCTCCTTATGGTTTGGTACTGGTTTAATCGATAACTTGCTATAATTACAAGAAAAACTATTAATTAGGGCACCACCTCCCTTTTTACAAAATAAAAATGGTAATAAAAAAATGAATATATATTACAACTTAATTTTTCTACTAAAAGCAGTCTGTATTTACCGCTTCAGGCCGAGTACAGGCAACGTATCAAATGAGATGCAAATCGTAGTCATTTACTGAATCCGATTTATGTTATAAATAAAGAATTATTAAGAACGAAAGCGTAAGTCAACAAAAAAATTATTTTTTTTCAATAAAAAAACAATAAAAAAACAATAAAATTTTACAATACCTGGATTGCTTGGTAATAAAAAGATGCTAAGGTATCAAAATCCTTGAGGATAAAGGGTTTTAAACATTGTTTGATCTCCTCAAACAAGATATTTTAAGTAATAAATTTACTTGTATTTAAAAAATAATAAAAAAGATTTGGTGTTTTCCCAGGCATGGAATCAGCAAGTTCAATGGAATATATGATCGTTCCATTATTTCGTACAGCGTTAATGATAAATTTTTATTGCATGATAAATCAAATTTTGTTTATAGTGCTTTTTTGAATTATTGATTTATATTAAGATAAATAAAGAAAGGATATAAAAATGAAAAATCCTATTGAGAATTACTGGAATCTTAAATTGGAATCTGTAAAAGAGAACCTTGAGAATAATAATTTTGAAGTCTTTATAGCTCGGAATGCAAAAGATGCCAAAGAGATTGCCATGAATGAAATTATCCCTAAGCTTGATATTAAAAGTGTTTCCTGGGGCGGTTCAATGTCTTTTGTTGCCACAGGTCTTTTTCATGAACTCAAGGATAACCCGGACATTAAAGTCCTCAATACATTTGACAGAAAACTCTCAAATGAAGAAATGATGGACTTAAGAAGACAGTCTTTAATGGTGGATTTGTTTATTACCGGTACGAATGCGGTCACTGAAGCCGGCCATCTGGTTAATCTTGATATGATGGGAAACCGGGTTGCAGCTATAATGTGGGGTCCAAAAACCGTATTACTAGTCGTTGGGAGAAATAAAATTACAGAAGACCTGGAAGGTGCCATGATCAGGATAAAAAATTATGCTGCCCCTGTAAATACCATGAACCTCGACAAAAACACACCCTGCCGTAAAACCGGTATTTGTCATGATTGCAGCAGTCCTGACAGGATTTGTAATTACTGGACAATTATTGAAAAAAGTTTTATAAAAAACAGGATTAAGATTATTCTTGTTAATGAAGATTTGGGGTTTTAAAATATGCAGAAAATCATGGTTTTCCAGCAGAACGGGTCTGGAAAAAGTAAAATAGACGGTATTAATAAATTTGGCGAAAAACAATTTATCATTGAAACATTTGACATTGATGAAACATTGCCGCTTGTACTTGACGACACATCACAATATTTGCCGGATAAAATTGATGCAGATATTGTACTTGATTATTTAAAACACAGGGACCTTTCAGATGATTTAAGTGTACTGTGTAAAAAACTTGATATCCCGGTGGTTGCTTCAGGAAAAAAGATAACAACCGGAAAAGCCATCTGTCCTCCAATATGCTGTGCTCTTTCCAGGCAGAATTGTCTTGGGGATTATGGCAAGGCTTTTGGTACACCTGAATTTGAGGTGGTTACAAAAAAAGATATTATTACAAAGATCAAGGTCTCAAAGGGTGCGCCATGCGGTGCTACATGGAATGCGGCCCAAAAAATAAAAAACATGCCTATTGAAAAGGCATTAACACGATTCGGGCTTGAGGTTCAGTTTTTTTGTTCGGCAGATCCTGCATCCTGGGATCCGCTTTGGGGAAAAAGCCCGGTTCATCTTGCGGCAGACGTTCATACCGCTGTTTTGAAAGCCGGGTTAAAGAAAAAGAAATAAAGTTTATATAAAAGTAATGAGATATGAGTTTTGAGTAGTATGAAATAAATTGGCGTTTCCGCTCTCACAGCTTGTATTGTTCTCTTAATATCTGGGAAATATTACGGGTCATTTGAAATGCTTTTTGGACTGTTTTTTCTTTGTCCTTGTTCACCAGACAGCAAGTGGCAGGTGACAGCATACTGTTTCTTACGATCTGATCAATATCAATCCCCTTTTTACCCAGAGCCTTCCAGATATTGTTGAGCTTAAAGGCAAGAAAATCAAGATTTTCTTTTTCAAAAGTTTCAAAACCGGTTGGAATAATACCCCAGACCAGGATTCCCCCTTTGTTTAAAAATTTTTTAATTGAGGAAGCACAGGAAGCAAAAATCTGGGCATTTGAATATACATCCAAAGATAAAATATCCATATCAAGGCCCAGCAGAAAATCCCAGTCAGGGTTACCGCAAAGGTGGATACCACGAGGAGAGTCAATCATGGAAAAAAATTCATCCATATCGACTTTTGCTTTTTGTTCACCATAACCGGACATGGCGGAAAAAATAAATTGAAGTCCAGGCTCGTCAATAAACATAAATGCATTGGCGTTTTTATTTTTCAAGCGATTTAACTGGGCATTGATTCTTTTTGCCATGAACTCGAACATGAAGGGACGAATCGTATCATCGAACAGGATGGGCCGATCATCCTGGTCAAGAATATTAAAGCCAAAACTGACCGGGCCCTCAAGCTGTCCTCGAATGGCCGGCCGATCAGACAAATCCAGATCTAAAAAACGATGGTAGACTACAGAATAGGTTTTGCTGACATCAAAGTATTCCGGCTCTTCAAAATGGGTCATGGTTTCTTCAAATTCTTCAATGAATTTATCCAGAGAAAACCGTAAGGTCTTGTGTTCCATATCCAGGATGATACCCGGAAAATGCTCAGCAGCTTGAACATACATGTCTTCATAATAACTATAATTGGGCAATTGGGGCCAAAATGGAACATCAAGACTTAATGCGGCTTCCAAAGCCTGATGAACATCCGTATGAGGCATGACCGCCATGGCCGTGGTTAAAAGATTTCCGGGAATCGGCACATCTCCTCCTTTTTTGAGTTAATATTTGATTTCAAAAGATTCAAAATTCGAAGAGACTTCTGCCTTTTCGGCCAGGACATGTTCAACTTTTGCTGCTGGCGGTCCTTTATGACACCACTCCATCATCTGGGTAACAGCCGGGCCATCTCCCTCAAATACAGCCTCTACAGAGCCGTTGGGAAGGTTTTTAACATATCCCTTGACGTCAAGCCTGTCTGCTGTATTTTTGGTTTCAGCACGGTAAAAGACACCCTGGACTCTGCCACTGACAATAACTTTAATTTGAGTTTTATTCGGCATCGGGATTTCTCCTATAGTTTGTTTTGGTTAATGATGCTTTTCTAACGATATTATCGCCAAATTTTTTAGATATTGAATCTATAGCCGAATCCACGGATTCCCATTGGTCTTTGCGCCTGTTCCGGTCTGGTATCAGCTGCATCTGGACCGGGGTATTTTTATCTTTGAGTGCAGTAACACCCACCCCTACAAGTCTGATTTTCTTTTTTAACAGGATCTTTTTGTACAGGGCAAGTGCTTCATTAAAGATAGCAGAGGAAGAGCAAATAAATGTATCAAGTTTTTTGCTTCTGGTTATTTGTGAAAAATCGGAAAATTTAAGCTTTATAAATACATTTTCACACACTAATTTCTTTTTTCTTAAATCCTTGCCAACAATTTGAGATCTGTCCAATAACACCTGTTTGATAGTTTCAAAATCAAAAATATCTTTAGACAGCGTTGTTTCGCTGGAAATAGATTTCCTTATATAATTAATTTCGACCTTTGATGAATCAATACCATTTGAAAGCTCTATTAGCCTTTGTCCCATTTTGCCAAATTTTTTACTTAATATAGGGAGAGTATATTTGTTTATATCCCCCAGAGTTTTGATCTGTAAGATCTTCATTTGCTTCATTGCATTTTTCCCAACCCCCGGCACTTTCTGGATGGGCAGGGAAAAAATGAAATTTTTTACCTGGGATTTTGTAATAATGGTTATTCCATCGGGTTTATTCATATCTGATGCAATCTTGGAGAGAAATTTAATGGGTGCGATCCCCACCGAGCAGGTTAAAGAAAGCTCAGCATATATATTTTTTTTTATGGCTCGGGCAATATTTTTTGAAGAGCCAAACAGCCTTTCACACCCTTTAATATCAACATATGCCTCATCAATGGAAACCTGTTCCACCAGAGGGGAAAAATGAGAAAGGATTTCCATGATTTTTTTAGAATCGGTCCGGTATTTTTTCATATTACCGGGAACAATAATCAAATGGCCACATTTTTGTTTTGCCTGGAAGACCGGCATGGCTGATCCGATGCCAAATAACCTTGCTTCATAGCTTGCCGTTGATACCACGCTTCTTTTTGAATTTCCTGATACGATGACGGGTTTGTTTTTTAGAGCCGGGTTGTCTCTTTGTTCAACAGCCGCAAAAAATGCGTCCATGTCAATGTGCAAGATCATTTTTTTGCATTTCAAGAATATATTTGTGGATCAGT
>NZ_JAIOSW010000041.1 GCF_021107415.1 Desulfobacula sp. | reverse complement strand
ACCTATTGTGTTCGACTCAAAATTATAGTTTATTGTGAGAAGAGGTACTTATTAAGTGTTTAGGAGCACCCAGATACTTTAAAGGATGACTTTTAGAATATAGAAAACTGACCTCTATGCAAAACAATCTTCATTAAAGGAAAGCTATGGAAGTATTTCTGGCAAGGCAGCCGATCTTTACGCTTGAGAAAAAGATTTTCGGATATGAACTTCTATTCAGGCTCGGCCTGGAAAATGCATTCCCTGATGTTGATGGGAATGCAGCGACTTCAACTCTTGTGTCAAATATCTTTTTCCCTTTTGATTTCAATGAAATTTTAGGAGGAAAACCGGGTTTGATCAATTTTACTGAAAAGCTAATTCTTCAAAAGATACCTTTGCTCCTCTCAAAAGATCATTTTATTATTGAGGTTCTGGAAGATATTGAACCAAATGAAAACGTGATATCAGCTCTCTCTCTATTTTGTGAAAAAGGATTCACTATTGCGCTGGATGATTTTGTTTATCACAAAAAATTTTTGCCAATGATAGAACTTTGTAAAATCATTAAATTTGATTTGAGAGCGATGCCATTGGATGGTCTTTTTGATATAGTAAAACAAATCAAATCTGACTATAAAATAACCCTTTTAGCAGAAAAAGTTGAGACCTATGAAGAATTTGATCAGGCAGAAGAAATGGGATTTGAGTTGTTCCAAGGATATTTTTTTTCTAAACCTGAAGTGTTATCGACAACAGGAATATCATCCGGGCAGATAACAAAACTAAAGCTCATTAATGAAGTCGGCCGTAAAGAACTGATTTTAAAAAACGTGGAAAAATTAATTAAAAATGACGCTGCAGTATCATTTAAGCTGCTCAGATTTATTAACTCTGCTTATTTTAATAGACAGAATCCTATTAACACCATTAAAGATGCCATAACCTATCTTGGAACAAATGAACTCAGAAAATTCATCAGCATTGTTGTGATATCCGATTTGAGCACTAAAAAACCCAATGAATTAGTTCGGACTTCAATTATTCGTGCCAGAATGTGTGAAAGATGCGGCACAGTTTTGAATACCAGATTTTCAATAGATGAATTATTTACGCTGGGTCTTTTTTCTTTAATGGATGCCATACTGGATTGTAAAATGGAAGATATCCTTGAACAAATTGTCCTCTCGGAAAAAATGGAAACTGCATTGTTTGGAAGGGATAAAGAATTTAAGATTATTTTAAATATCGTCAAGAGCTTTGAACAAGGGAATTGGAAGAATGCATTTTTTACTGCTATATCCGGCAAATCCATTGAAACAAAACTGCCCGAATTTTATTTTGATTCGGTAAAAATGGCTAATTCATTTTTTTAACGAATGTAAGATAAAATACTGAGGAACCTCTCCCGGAAAAGTGGACACTTTTTTAAACCATTATTTGGAAAAATATTTTAAAAGTTGTATGCTTCCTTTAAATTTCAGAGGCTTAATAGATCCATACATAATAAATTTTATAGAATTTCAAGCTCTGAGAAAAATACTTTAAATTCCGATGAATATATTTAAAAATTTTTTCAGATCAAATTCTTATCTTAAAAATCAATCCCATATTGATCAATCCTGTATCTCATTGACCGATGGGAGATCCCTAAAACTTTAGATGCATCATTTTAAAAAAAGGGGCAGGGTCTGCGGGATCAGGCGGGGTAAACTCGTTACATAATTGGAGAGTAACCAGATTTTTCAAAAATAATATCGGGGGATTCAAAAATGAAATCTATATATTTAATTGAATTTAAAGAATTTCTTATTCTCTTAAAATAATTTAAGAGGGTAGATTCATCAATGACCAAACTCTGATGCAAAAATATCTAAATCATTCTTGTCAATTAATCCATCAGAATTCAAATCTGCAAACAAATCACCCGCCATATATTTACTCGCAAAATTTGCCAGATTCTTACCATCAACATCAATATCAATATCAGAATCACTCTTATAAGGAGTCATGTCCATAACATTTGTACTGCCGAATATCTCTGTCATTTCAAAAATATAATCAGAATCTTTGCTATAAATAACCGAATATCCATTTGCCATAATACCATCTGAGCGGAAAAAGATAAATTTTAAAGCTTCCACAGGCGTACCATCTATATCATAATCATCTTCCTCTACAAATACAAACCAACTATTACCACCATCAATCTGTAGGAAATCAACTAATGTGATTCTTTCGGTTTCAGTCGGCTTTGGTTGGTCAAAAGCCATTTGGATTGATACTGAAAAAGGAATACTTATGAAAGGCATCCCAGGAATATTATTTTCCACATCAATGGAGTCCATGAAATGAATTTCTGTAATATCGGAAATATTATCACCGTTTTTCCCCTCTTTAAAATAAAAGTCTTTCCCGCCGATTGCCTCATAATCAGAAATATTATCTGGAAATGTCATAACAGTAGGATCTACGCTGCCATTTATTACAACGTCTCTTAATGTTTTAGACATCTGTTTAATCCGCTCATATTCTTCCTCAGTTTCAACAGAATAAATTTTATGTATTAAAGGGATGGTACAAGGTTCGCCAGACAAACTGTTATAATTTATAACAGCTTTTGCTCGACCTTCCTGAATTTTCATCAGTCCTATGGTAACATAACCTGGGCATAAAAACCCTGGACTTAAAGAGGTTCCACTGCATGGATTACTATATATATCAAATATGTCATCATCATCTTCGGTTAAAGCAATACTGCTAATATCTAAATTTGCCGTTGCTATGGAATTGTTACCGATACCCAGTGATAAAGGTCCGGAACCTGGTCGATCTTCTCCATTAATTTTAACAGTAGTAAACAACCAGGCTTTGGGAAAAACATAGAGAGCCGGAGCTATTCTGAATTTTTTTTCACATGTATCTTCCTGTCCGTATTCATCCGTTAACGTAAAAATAACAGTATATTCACCCACATCATTAAATGTTTTACTAACTATTTCGCCCGTGCCAGTAGTATCATCACCGAAGTCCCATATATAAGAACAGATTTGTCCCTCTGGACAGACTGAGTCTGTTGTATCAAATGTTATGGAGTCTCCCAATAATGGTTTTGTGGGAGTGTACGAAAATATCGCCTCCGGGGGTGGCAAAAAATCAATTTTTACTTGTCTTAAATTAGCAGAGGAATATGCTAATGCAGTATTGGCCTCAATGAATACATCGGCGTGGGCATAAAGTGAAATATGGGCATAAAAAAAATTATCAATACGGGGTGGTCGGTTAGCTCCTCCTGCTGTATCACCAAGAATATCCGTGCGTAACTTTCTCATCTGTAATTGGGCTAGTCGCAACAGCTTGCTCTATCAGTCGTCGAAAAACTAATCCACGACTACTGGAAGTT
>NZ_JAIOSW010000160.1 GCF_021107415.1 Desulfobacula sp. | reverse complement strand
CTGCAAAACTTCCCCCTGAATAGGATTCCCCGTAAAAACCCGTTAAAGGAGATTTGGCAAAAACGCCATACCTGGATGAACCATACAGGGAACTTGCCGAAAGAGGACCCGAGGCAATGATCAAATGATTATCAGGCCCCAGAGCGTCAACTCCTGCAGGGTTGCAGTCCAGAAGCAATTGCGTGGCAAGGCCTTTGCCTCCTAAGTTTGTCTCTATCATACCCTTGCCAATATCTTCGATCCGGAAGGTTTTCTTTGTCGCATCAATCTTTAATAATTTAAAAAAATAACCTTTCATTGACCTGCCTTTATTCTCTTGGCCTTTATTTTTCCGGCCTTTATTATTTTTCTAATTCATGGAAACTTTCTTCAAGTATTGAAAGTCCCTCGTCCAGTTCCTCTTTTGTTATCACAAGCGGCATCAGTGTTCTGATAACATTACCATAGTTCCCGCAGGACAGGATAATCAACCCTTTTTCATAACAGAGCTGTACCAGTTTTTTAGCCTCTTCAACGGCAGGTTCTTTGGTTACTCTGTCTTTAACCAGCTCCATACCCAGCATGGGGCCTTTCCCCCTGACATCCCCTATGATTTCGTGATTCTTTTGAAGGTCTGTAAATTTTTCCAATAAGATTTCGCCAAGACGCTGAGCTGTTTCCATAAGCCCATCTTCAAACAATATTTCAAGAACTGCAAGGGCGGCCCTGCAGGAGACAGGATTGCCACTGTAAGTCCCGCCAAGACCGCCTATATGAGGGGCTTTCATCAATTCTGTTTTTCCGATAACAGCACTTAACGGCATCCCCCCTGCAAAACTTTTGGCAAGAGTGATAATATCAGGTTCTATCCCCCAGTGTTCTATGGCAAAAAACTTGCCGGTTCTGCCGGCACCTGCCTGGACTTCATCAATAATCAAGGGTATTTCATATTTGGCACAAATTTTTTGAAGCTTTGGAAAATATTCAGGCGGAGGCGTTACAAATCCGCCTTCTCCCTGGATGGGTTCTGCAATTACTGCTGCTGTATTTTCAGGTGCCACATTGCCAATAAAAAAATCCTCAAGATGATCTGCACATGCGACATCACAGGAAGGATATTTAAGATTGAACGGGCAGCGATAACAATAGGCATAGGGCATTCTATAAATTTCCGGTACAAAGGGTCCGAAATTCAATTTATAGGGTTTAATTTTACTGGTAAGACTCATGGCAAGCTGGGTCCTGCCATGAAACGCATTCTCAAAACAAATAATGCCGCTTCTTTTGGTGGCGTACCGGGAAATTTTTACTGCATTTTCAACCGCCTCGGCACCTGAGTTGGCAAACAGGGTCATTTTTTGAAAATTCCCTGGTGCCAGATCATTTAATTTTTCTGCAAGTTCTATATAGGATTCATACATGGCAACATGAAAACAGGTGTGAATAAAGGAATCGGCCTGATCCTTTATGGCCTGGACAACCTTTGGATGACTGTGCCCCACGTTATTGGCACCGATTCCTCCAGCAAAATCGATAAACCTTTTTCCGTCCACATCAACCATGCAGGCGCCTTTGGCATCTTTGATAAAAGCCGGGGTTGTATTAAAAGGGCCCGGGGGAATATTTTTTAATCTTCGCTCCAAAAGTTCCTTACTTAATTGTGACATCTTAAATCTCCTGACTATTTGGACTGATTCATTTTTATTAAAAAACTAATCTGTACCAAGATACAAATACTTTTCAAATTCAATATACGAACTATTACGACTATTATGAAAATAGCAATTAACATGCCATTACCATTTTATGGTGTTTTGCCCTTGATTAATGGAAAATATCCGTATATTCTATGCGCTGGTGCATAAATTATGCACCAGCGCATAGAATATTTCTAAATCCGGAGATTTAAAATGATTATTACCGAAAAATCCATATCCCTTAACGAAAAATCAAAACAATTGAGCTGGAAACAATTCAGTAAAGCCTTTCTGAATGCATCTCCCAACGGTATCGTGGTAACTGACTGCTCTTTTAAAACAGCCATTTCAAATAAAAAAGCTCAGGAATATTTGGATATCTTTACCGGTACATTAATCCAAACCACCCTGCCGGAACTGACCGAACACTCCACTGCGGTTTTAAAAGATACCATTACCTTAAGGGATATCCAAATCATCAGACACAATAAGAAATTTATGACGCGGATCAGCCCCATTATCTGGAAAGAAATCACCCTGGGACTTTTCTACCTTTTCGAAGATGTCACCACGCTGGAAAAGGTCAGCAAAAAAATGAAATCCTATCAGGAAATATCCATGGAACTTGATACCATCATTAACTCCAGTCATGATGGTTTCTGGATCTGCGACGGTCAGGGAAAAGTGATAAGGATCAACCCGGCTTCGGAAGAGCTGACCGGCATCAGAGCTGAAAAATTTATCGGAAAATTCATGCAGGAACTGGTTGACAAAAGGTTTATTGACCGCTCCGTTACCTTAAAAGTATTAAAATCCCAAAAAAAAGAAACCATTATACAGCATACCAAACACGGAAAAAATCTATTGCTCACAGCCACACCCGTATTTGACAAAGAGGGACAGCTGTTCAGGGTGGTGGTCAATGAAAGGGATATTACCGAGATTGAAACACTTAAAAAGGAAATTGAGGAAAAACAGGCTCTGAAAGCCGAACTGGAGGAAGATCTTCTGGAAATGCAGATAGAAGCGTCAAAGGCAAAAAAAATCATTGCCAAAAGCCATAATTTAAAAACTATTCTTAAAAAAGCCGTCAAAATCAGCCGTGTGGATTCCTCTGTTCTCATTCTCGGCGAATCCGGCACGGGCAAGGGAATGATTGCGGAGATGATTCACTACCACTCAAACCGCCGGGACAAACCCATGATCAGGCTTAACTGCGGCACCATCCCCGAGTCTCTGGTAGAAAGTGAGCTTTTCGGCTATAAAAAAGGTGCTTTCACCGGTGCGGATAAAAACAAGGCCGGGCGGTTTGAAGTGGCTGACAAAGGCATACTCTTTCTGGATGAAATTGCAGAACTTCCCTTGTCTTCCCAGGTAAAGCTGTTAAGATTTCTTGAGGATGGCCATCTCAGCCGGATTGGTGACACTGCCAGTAAAAAAGTAAATGTCCGCATTATTGCTGCCACCAACCAGAATCTTGAAAAAATGGTGGCTGATAAAACATTCAGGCAAGACCTTTATTACCGGCTCAAGGTAATTCCCCTCCACCTGCCGTCCCTTAGAGACCGGAAAGAGTGTATCCTGCCTCTGATATCCCATTACATAAAATATTTTTGTAAAAAACATAAGATTAAAGGCCCAATCAAACTGACCAACAATGCCGGAGATGCCATGGAAAAATATGCCTATCCCGGCAATGTCCGGGAGTTGATCAATATATGTGAACGCCTTGTGGTGATGAATGAAAATAATAAAATCCATTACAATGATCTTCCCCATAGTGTTATGGATTCAGCAAAAAATGATAACCTGTTCACAGATATACATGACAAGGGTCTCTCTCTGCGTGAAATGATGACAACATTTGAAAAACAGATTCTAAAAGATATTATGAATAAGCATTTGACCCAGTCAAAAGCGGCAAAAGTGCTTGGCCTGAACCAGTCAACCATTGCAAGAAAATTACAAAAATACAAATTGATATGAAAAGAGGAGATTGAATATGAATCCGTTTCATCTGGTTAAAAATTTCCGTATCCGATATAAACTGCTGTTTATCTATTCTTTTACATTTTTTGTGATCATGAGCCTTGCAAGCCTGATCATCTATTCCATTGTTAAACGGAATGTTGAAAAAAATATTGAAAACGAACTTCAAAATTCTACTTCTGCCATATTGAATAATGTTAAGACTGCCGTCTCTGTATCCATCAAAAACCATTTGCGGGCAACAGCAGAAAAAAATCATGAAATTATTCAACACCTTTATGATTTACAGGCAGCAGGCGAGCTCTCTCTTGGGGAGGCAAAAAAAAGGGCTGTAGATATTATTCTATACCAGAAAATCGGAATAACAGGCTATATCTGCCTCATAGATGGTACAGGAAGGATAATCAAACATCCTAAAAAATCTTTGGAAGGTTTGGATATTTCCGATCACAAATTTATACAGGAAATGATAGCAAAAAAGAACGGCTATATTGAATATTATTGGAAAAATCCGGATGATCAAAGGGAAAGACCCAAGGCTCTTTACCTGAGCTATTTTGAACCCTGGGACTGGATGATCACTGTATCTTCCTATCGAAAAGAATTTTCCAAACTTGTTAATATCGATGATTTTAAAAAGAATATCCTGAGTTTAAAATTTGGAAAAACCGGATATTCCTATATCATGGATATCAAAGGAAATATGATTATTCATCCCGAACTTACCGGAACCAATGTGTTCCTCGGCCATAACTTTTCCAGCCGTTTCTTTAAAAAAATGATGAGAAAAAAAAATGGTAAAATGATTTATCCATGGAAAGACCCCAAAGATGAACGCTTCAGAAAAAAACTGGTTCTTTTTAACTATATTCCGGAATATGAATGGATTGTGGCCTCCTCCAGTTATCTGGATGAATTTTTCTCTCCTTTGAATACCATTAAAAACTTTATCATTATTGTGGGATTTGCCTCTTTGATTCTATTTATCCCCATCTCCTTTATCTTGAGCTCCACTATCACAAAGCCCTTGCGCGAACTGATGAACCGGTTTAACGAAGATATTATCGACGGTTTTTCCAACCGCCTGGTGAAAATGGAGTCCCATGATGAAGTGGGTCAGCTCACCTTTTACTATAACTCCTTTATGGACAAGCTTGAAACCCATAATAAAGCTCTTAAAGCCCAGATTTCAGAACGTAAGCAGGCCCAGAATGCTTTGCAGGAAAGCAAAGAAAAGTATCGGTCTGTTATGGAAGCAACACCTGATCCCATTGTGGTTTATGATATGGAAGGGAATGTCACCTATATGAATCCTGCCTTTACAAAGGTGTTTGGATATACGCTGGAAGACAGCATGGGGAAAAAAATGGATCATTTTGTCCCCAGAGAGCATTGGAAAGAAACCATGGAAGGAATCGGAACGATCCTGGAGGGTAAAGTGCTGCCGCGGACCGAGACCCAGAGGACATCCAGGGACGGACGGCTCATTGATGTGACCACCCGGGGATCGGTTTATCGGGATAAGGACGGGAACCCCTTGGGATCAGTGATTATACACAGGGATGTAACCGAATTCAAACGTCTTGAAAAGGCTATTATCAAAACAGGGGAAAAAGAACGACAAAAGATTGGAAATAACCTTCATGATGATCTTTGTCCCCATTTAATTGGAATTGAAGGATTAAGTAAGGTATTAAAAAAAAAGGTTGAAGGACACTCCCGGGAAGCAGGGCAGTTGTCAGATAAAATCACGGATTTAATAAAAGAGGCGACTTATAAAACACGCCAGCTGGCCAGGGGGCTTTGCCCGGTTTATTTTGACCACGGCCTTGAGTCTTCACTGCAGGAGCTGGTCACCAATACCCGAATCATGCACCGAATGGAATGCAGTCTTGACTGCAGGGAGAAAATCCCTGAAGGAAGCACCATCATGACCATCAACCTGTACCATATTGCCCAGGAGGCTGTTCAGAATGCCATTCGCCACGGAAAGGCAGACAAAATTAAGATCACAATAACAATACAGGAAAACATATTTCTTCTCAGCGTGAAGGACAACGGGGTGGGAATGGATACATCAAGGCAGACAGACGGCATGGGATTGCGAATCATGAATTACAGGGCCAAGCTTATCGGGGCCTCTTTGCTGATCGATTCTAATGACACCGGTACCCGGGTAAATCTGACCTTACCTTTAAATGCCTTAAGCTGAGCTCGGAGTCAGGTTAATCAATCGTGGTTAATCATTGCATGAACCTTTTAAAAATGCTATTTTCAGCCAACATTGAACATGATGAAGATGATTTATGCCAAATAAAAAGAAAATATTGCTGGTTGAAGATCATCCCATTTTCCGACTGGGACTTGCCGAGCTGATCAACCAGGAAAACGATTTTATCGCTTTTGGTGATTCAAAAGATGTGGAGCCTGCCATTAAGGAAATAGAAACCTTAAAACCTGATCTCATCATTGCAGACATCACCTTAAAAAAATCTGACGGTATTGATCTTGTAAAGTATGTCAAGAAATATCACAAAAATATTCCTGTTCTAATGTTGTCCATGCATGATGAATATTTATATGCTGAACGGGCTTTGCATGCCGGTGCCAGAGGCTATATCATGAAACAGGAAGCCATGGAGTCTGTCGTCTCAGCCATTCATCATGTTCTTGAAGGAAAAATCTATCTTAACGAAAACGTTAAAGAACATATTCTTTCCAATTTTTCCGACACGCCGGAAGCCAAAAAGAAAACACCCATTGACCGGTTGACAGACAGAGAATTGCAGGTCTTTAAAATGATCGGCAGGGGGTTTTCTTCCAGGGATATCGCAGAAAGACTCTTTTTAAGCATTAAAACCATAGGTACCTATCGGGAAAGAATAAAAAATAAACTTAACTTAAAACATGCCAATGAACTGATTAGATCTGCCGTGCATTTTGAAAAGACCGGTCAGATTACCACCCAGCCTGATTAATTTTACCCTTGTAGGTCTGAAACCTACAAGACCATACTGCTTTTAACCACATATCCTACAAAATCACCTACATTCAAAATCCGGTTTCTACCGATTGTTTAATTCGTCTTCCTTTAATACACCATATTGTAAGGAGGTGAAAAATTTTTAACTGATTTTTAATATTTAACGAAGCCAACCATCAACTCTACTTCAAAGGAAAAAGGTAAGACATATGACAATACAACCAAATATGACTGACTATGACAAAGAGTATGAAGAATTCAAATGGGAAGTCCCGGAATATTACAATTTTGCCGGTGAAGTCATTGACAAATGGGCTCAGGATAAAGAAAAGCTTGCCATGCTCTGGGTGGATGACAATGGAACGGAGATAAGAACAACCTTCAATGATCTCAGTGTTGCCTCAAAAAAACTTGCCAATGTTTTAAAAGCCCAGGGCATTGGGCAGGGCGATGTCGTCATTGTGGTTCTTCCACGAAACATTGAATGGTGGATCATTTTCACAGCCTGTATCCGCTGCGGTGCCATGATATCTCCTGGAACCACACAGCTCACCTCAAAAGATCTGGAGTTTCGTGCCACTAAATCCGAAGCTGCCTGTATCATTACCAATCCTGAGATTGCAGCAATTTTTGATGAGGTAGCAGATAAATGTGACACCATTAAATCAAAAATTGTTATTACAGCTGCCAAAGACGGATGGGTCTTTTTTGACGATGCCATGAAAGATGCATCTGATGAGTTTGAAACAGCTAAAACGAAAGCTGAAGACAATTGCCTGGTTTATTTTACATCCGGCACAACAGGATTTCCCAAAATGGCATTACATGCCCATTCCTATGGAATCGGACACCAGGTAACCGGAAAATACTGGCTGGATCTGAAACCTGAAGACATGCACTGGAATATATCTGATACAGGCTGGGCAAAAGCCGCCTGGTCAAGCTATTTTGGGCCATGGAATCAGGGGGCTGCCCAGTTTATACATCATACAGACCGGTTTGATCCAGAAGTCACCCTTGATTTACTGGCTAAATATCCGGTCACTACCATGTGCGGTGCGCCCACTATCTACAGAATGTTAGTATTGCAGGATCTGTCCCAGTACAAATTCCCCGCACTTCGACATTGTGTTGGTGCAGGAGAACCATTAAACCCGGAAATCATTGATGTCTGGGAAAAAGCAACAGGATGTATTATCAGAGACGGTTACGGCCAGACTGAAACGGTTCTTCTTGCCGGAAGTTTCCCCTGCATTGAACCGCGTTTCGGTTCCATGGGAAAAGCCACTCCTGGTATTGATCTGCATGTGATTGATGATCAGGGCAACATCCTTAAACCAAACGAAGAGGGTGATATAGCTATAAGGATTGAACCTGAAAAACCGGTCGGGCTCTTTAAAGAATACTGGAAAGAACCCGACAGAACAGCATCTGCATTTATTCCGGGCTGGTATCTCACAGGAGATAAAGCCTATAGAGACGAAGACGGATACTTCTGGTTTGTGGGAAGATCGGATGATGTTATCTTGTCTTCCGGCTATAGAATCGGGCCATTTGAAGTGGAAAGCGCCCTGATCGAGCATCCGGCTGTTGCAGAATCAGCGGTTGTTTCAAGTCCGGATGAAACCCGTGGTGAAGTGGTTAAAGCCTTTGTTGTTCTCGTTCCAAATTATAAGCCCAGTGACGACCTGGTTAAAGAAATACAGGATTATGTCAAAAAGGCCACCGCACCCTATAAATATCCAAGGAAGATAGACTTTGTAGAAGAATTGCCTAAAACCATCAGCGGCAAGATACGACGAATTGACCTGAGAGACGCTGAGTGGGGCAGATAAACCATTGGTGCAGCCAAAATAATTATAAAAGGCTAATTTTGCCGGCACCCGGTACCGAATTTACCCAATTTTATTTTTTGGGGGCCGGCTACCGGCAAAAATCAAATATCATATCTATTAAATAAGGAAGTTTTGCCATGAAAGAAAAACTCTACAAAAAAGAAATTACACTCACCATTGTATTTTCTGTTCTACTGCTTTTGGTGGGCCACTCAGCATCAATTTTTGTTCTTTTTCCAAGTCTGCAGCAAGGCACATTATGGGGATTTCCAACTCAATATATTATTCCTATACTGTTGGGATGGTTTGGGGTTGCGGCAGTCTGTCTGGCCATGACCATCATGTGTAATAAATTTGATGACGAAATGGAAGAGTATGTCGATTCCCTTCCACCTGTCACTGAAACCGAAAAAACTGATATATAAGGAGGCCATAATATGCCGGCTGAATATGCGTTAAGTAATGTATGGATAGGAATTGGTATTGTTTTTATCCTTTTTGTTATTTTCTACGGTGTGGGTTATATGGCCAGCCGTAAAACCACTTCCGATGCAGATTTTTACGCAGCAGGATTTTCCATCGGACCAGTTACCAACGGTCTTGGAATGGCAGCCACCTGGGCTAGCCTTGCAACCTTTTTAGGGGTTATTGCTCTTATTTTAAAACTCCAGGTGCCTTTTGTCTATCTCTGGATTCAATGGGCCATTTCCATTCCTCTGCTCACCCTTTTATACGGGACCAGTTTAAGGCGGATGAAGGCCTTTACTCCCGCAACCTTTATCAGACAACGATATGGGAAACCCTCCACGATCGTTATTGTCTGCTGGATGATCCTTATCATGATCATGTATGCACTGGGGCAGATGATTGGTCTTGGGCGTGCATTCGAACTCCTCTTTGGCGTACCGTATAACACTGCCATCATTGTTGCAGGAGTTGCAACTGTCGGATTTATCACCATCGGCGGTATGTACGGAGCCACCTATAATGCAGCCTTCCAGATGGTTGTCATGACCATTGCCATGATTGTTCCCATGGGTGCCATCATGAAAATCATGGGATCATCCGGATGGTGGTTTCCACCATTAGCGTACGGTGATATGGTTCCGGATATGCTTAAAAATATCCCCACATTTTTTGATATGAAATATGATTATAGATGGTATTTTGCTCTGATTCCCGCGTTTACCTTAGGCCCCATTGCATTACCCCATCTGGCCATGAAAGTATTTACCTCTTCATCTGTAAAGAGTGCCCGCTGGGCAGTTGTATGGTTTGCCCTCTTTCTGGGCCTTCTTTTCTCAGGAACCTATGTGGTCGGATTTGCAGGAAACTACTTTACCGCCACCACAGGCAGGATAATTGAAAAAGCTGACCAGACCCTCTTGATTCTCAATGTATTTTATAACCCAACCCTTGTTGCCGCCTTTGTTATGGGAGGTGCGGTGGCTGCAGGACTTTCCACAATCGGTGGCAACCTTATGGCCATTGCAGGACTTGTGGGATCAGACCTTTTGGGAATCATTGCCCCTGATATGGAAACTTCCAAAAAAATGAAGTGGGGTTATGCTGCCCTTCTCATGGGTGGAGCCGCCGCCATTCTCATGGCTTTCAGCCCGCCAAAATTTTTGGTGACCAGTATCCTCTGGGCATTCGGGCTCCTTGCGACTACTGCCACTCCGGCCATTTTACTGGGTGTGTGGTGGAAAGAAGCCAATAAGCTTGCTTTAATCGTTACTTCACTATTCTGCGGTTTTCTATTTATTCTGATCTCTCCCCATGTCATCCCCTCTATTTGTGTGGGTAGCGGCCTTGTAGCAGCACTTGGCATGTCCGGTGGAATGGTCACCATACCATTGAGTTTTGCCATGTTTATCATCCTGTCCATTGTCTTTAACAGAATGTCCATGTTCAAAGCCTTTGCTCCCACATTGGCAGACAAAAAGGTAATTGACAGAATCCATGGCTGGGGAACAGATTATGAAGAAACCAGGTACAACGGTATTACCTGGCCCTTGATTATATCTGCTGTCTGTATCGCTATATTTTTCTGGGGTCTTCAACCCTGGAGTTAACACTTTAAAAGGCGTTCTCCTCCTGAGTTCAGCCTGACCGCAGTCCCCTGGATCCAAAAATTTCCAGGGGGCTGCACAACAAAAAGGAATCCCAAATGAACTATTTTAACTCCATGATCCGGCTTCTTCAATTTGATATTGCCCCTGTTAAAAAATTGAGCCTGAAACAGCTGCAATATTTTGCCATCATTAATGTGGTCATTCTGGGATTAATTTATGGATTTTCCGCCTTTTTTTTCAGCAAGATCCTTTTAGTTGAAAAAGGGTTTGATGCTTCTTCTTTTAATGCCTTAAAAATCATTATCGCAGGCATTCCCATAGCGTTTTTAATGCATGCCAGTGCATCACTCTTTTTCTGGGTTTTTTTAAAAGCCATCGGCGGAAAAGCAAATTTTATACTGTCATACTTTAATATGGGTGCTGCATCTATTTCTCTGTGGCCGTTGGCACCCTTTATAGCGGCCCTTCAAACCGGTGGGCAGATGCCTTTGATGGCTGGTCTGGCTATTTGCTTTTCTTTATATGGTTTTGCTGTGAATGTGCTGTTAATTAAGGAGACCTTTCAACTATCCCGGGTCAAGATGTTCATTGCCACATCTGTTACTATCATCTATATCGGGTGCTTTTTATATCTGTGGGTATAAGTCAATATTTTCAGCGGATTATTTTTTCTTCTTTCGCTTTTTCTTCCTTTTTTCCCAATCTTCCTGCTCCTGGATTAATTCCTGAATGCTTTGGATCTCATTAGATAAAGAAAGGGTATAGGTATACTCTTTTTTGCTGACAGGTATGGTTTGAATCTTTTTATTTAAAAACTGCTGGATATCTTCAAGGCGTTCTTTTTCTTCCTTGCTGCAAAAGGAGATGGCAATCCCTTTTTGAACCCCTCTGCCCGTTCGTCCCACCCTGTGGACATAATTTTCACTCTTTTCCGGAAGATCATAGTTAATAACATAGTGAACATTGGGAATATCGATGCCCCTGGCACTGACATCTGTGGCAATCATAATATTTATTTTGCCCTGTTTAAAAAGGGACATCACTTCTGTCCTCTCCTTTTGATCTTTTTCTCCATGAAGGGTTGAAGCCTTTATATCACCCCTTTCAAGGGCTTTTGCCACCCGTTCCGCCCTAACCCTTGTTCTGACAAAAACAATGATCCTTGCTTCCGGATTGTCACTGATAAATCTTCGTAAAAAAAAACGTTTATCATCCATTTCAACAAACATGACAAAATGGGATACGTTTTTAGAAACCGGATCTTCCGGAGAAATTTGAATCCTTATAGCAGAAGATTTCACCTGGGAAAAGGCAAGCTTTTTAATCTGTTTATTAATTGTTGCGGAAAAGAAAAGGGTTTGATGTTTTTTAAAAAGCTTTCTTTTTATTGATTTGATATCATTGATAAATCCAAGATCCAGCATCTGGTCAGCTTCATCAAGAACAAGAATATCCACCTGTTTCAGGCTGATGGCCCCCTGGCTGATCAGATCAAACATCCGTCCGGGAGTTGCCACAAGCACATCAATTCCATTGGCAAGCTTTTTGATCTGGGGGTCCTGTTCAACCCCTCCATAAACTGCAAATATCTTTACCTTGGTGTGTTTTGAAAAATCATCAAATACGGATCCGATTTGAGAGGCCAGTTCCCTTGTGGGGACCAGGATAATACATTTGATTCCCTGTGATCGTTTTGAACTCTTTGCCCTGTGGATCTTATCAATTATGGGAATGGCAAATGCGGCTGTTTTCCCTGTACCGGTCTGGGCAATGGCAAGTACATCCTCTCCCTTCATAATGGAAGGAATAGCCTTATACTGGATGTCTGTGGGACGTTTAAATCCAAGTCCCGACAAATTCTTTTTGATAGCGGATGATATATGGTATGTGTCAAATTTCATGAAATCTTTTTGGCCTTTTAACGGTTAAAGCCCTAAAATACAGGTGAATCCTTTAAAAAGCAACCGCCTATCTTATCTTGCAGGAAAGGGGAAATCAAAATTTTTACAAGTTCCTTAATTTTGAGTCATTAAGATTCCAGGATAAAAGTATTTTGATAAAAGTTCATCTTTAAATTTTGAAACGTTAACTCTTTTAGTAAAAAGGGATAAATAAACGCCTGCATTCGAAATATCCCCTAATAACACAAACCCCATTATTTTATCATCTTTTAAATATATTTTGCGCAAAACATCTTTGGTTTTATATTTAACTTCTTCTCCTTTAAGTTTTCCAACCACTATGAGTTTGAAACTCAATTTTTTTAAAGAATTCATATTTGCCTGTTTTTCATATTTCCTTTTCATACCCAGAATATTATGTGCGACCGTCTGTGCATGATTTACCGCAACGGGAAATAAACCATGAATTTTCCTTTCTCCGGAAACAAGCTCAATGGTTTCTGCAACATCCCCACATGCATAGATATACGGATATTTTGTCTGGAGGTATTCATTTACAATAATTCCTGTGTCATATTCAATATCAGTGTCTTTAATAAAATCAATGCTGGGTTTAACACCTGTTGCCGCTATGTAAATATCAGCTTTCAATTTTCTGCCATCCGTGGTTAAAAGACCTTCAACAACTTCTTTTCCAATAAATTCTTTCCCCTCTGTATTTAACATTACATCAACACCCCGGGCTCGAAGATCATTTTCAACATATTCAGCCGTTTCCGTATCTATCAGGCGGGGCATTATCCAACCCCTTCTATTAAGTACGGAAGATTTAATTCCAATCTTCGCAAGGGATAATGCGATTTCAACACCGATAAATCCCCCCCCGACAATTATGGCGGTTTTCTCTCCACCTTCTTGTGCTATACTTTTTATTTTATCTGTTCCGACAAATGTCTTAAAATCAGTAATACCTTTTTTATCCGAACCTTTAACCGGTGCATATAATGAGGT
>NZ_JAIOSW010000209.1 GCF_021107415.1 Desulfobacula sp. | reverse complement strand
GCTGTTGGCCACATCAGGGTGCTCCGGCCCAAGAACCTTTTCACGGATGGCCAGTGCACGCTGATAAAGCGGTTCGGCTCTGGCATAATCGCCTAAAGAATAATAAAGCAATGCCAGGTTGTTCAGGCTTTGGGCTACAGCAAGGTGTTCCGAACCAAGAACCTTTTCACGTATGGCCAGTGCACGCTGATAAAGCGGTTCAGCTTTGGCATAATCGCCTAAAGACCTGTACAGCTCTGCCAGGTTGTTCAGGTTGGTGGCCATATCAGGGTGCTCTGTGCCAAGGACTTTTTCATGGATGGCGAGTGCGCGCTTATAAAGGGGCTCAGCTCTGGAATAATCTCCTAAAGAATAATACAGCAATGCCAGGTTGTTTAGGCTGGTAGCCACAACAGGGTTCCCTGGCCCAAGAGCCTTTTCACGAATGGCCAGAACTTCTTTAGCGATTGGGATGGCTTTGGAGTATTGACCCTGGCGATATAGATTGACCACCTGCTGATTAAGGGCTTTCGCCTTTTTAAGATCAGCCTCTTGAGCGTTTGAATTCGGGGAAAGTGATAGGAAAAAGAAAAAAGCTACAAGAAAGAAAACTACTGGTTTGAATGGTTTCATTTTAAATCCCTCTAACAGAATTTGTCAGGTTCGAATGATGGGTTTAAATAAAAAAATCGAAGCGCATATAATTGCATTGATTTTCTCGTAAGGGTTTTTATGGATTCCTGCCTGCACGGGAATTACGGTTTGGCTGATAGAATATTTATCTAAAATTCATAGAGTTAGAAAAAACTGTGGATTTTTGATTAGGTGCTGTCTTGCCCATGGCTGAATGTTGTATGGAAAAACAGTAAATCCTTTGCTGAGTTCCGATGCTCTATATATTATATGCTCATTTTCTAATGCCAGTACTGCGCCGTCAGTACAATCGAATGTTTGAGCCATTGTGTCACCTTCGATGTAAGTACTCAGCATCTCTTTTTCCTCATGTGTTAAGTTCTTGAGTCTTATTTTGCCTCTATGGACAATAAACCATCCGTTGATTCTTCCTTTAATAAATGGGAAAAGCCCAAAAAAAGTATGAGAAAGTAGCAAGGCAACCGAAAGCCCAAAAAGGATTGCCAGCCATTGTTTGCTATATTCTCTTATGTTCAGTATGCCAACTTTCGACAATAAACTGTCCGGAGCAATAATACCGCCTAAGCAAAACAATGCAAGTCCAAGTAGAATTTTCGGCGTTTGAGCGATAATAAGTTTAAAGTATTCGATCATTAAGTCATTTTACTCCTAACCTTGCTCACCGGGCGCTGCTTTTTGCGATCCGATGCAGCAAAATGTTGTGCATTTATTATGTAAAATCGATTTTCTTGTCAAATTCCATTCCTTTTTCAACCAACCAGGGATGGATAATCTTTACCAAGTCTCTTTCTGAGAAAATATATCTTTTACATGCGTGAGAAACAAACGATTTACATGCTCGTTTGAATGGAGATCCAGTAATAGCACCAAATAAACTACCCGACCCTTTCATCAGCAGGGATACATATTCCTGTTCTCTTATTTTGTAGACATCGCAGTTTGATTTTTCAGAATCATCTCCTTCGATTTGCTCAGAATCATTCATTGCGCTTTCCACATTTGCGCAGTATTGTAATGCCCGGTCATTAAAGACAGTTCCCTTTTTTAGCTTGAACTTTGATTGTGCGGCCCACAAGGCAAACGCAAAGCAGAAGTAACCGATTTCGTTTTCATCCCAGACATTGTGGGGATCTTCTGGTATTGTTTCCCTATGGTTACTGAAAAATTCCTCTGCCATTTCGCATCCGAATCCAATCCAAGGATCATCTACCCATTCGGTCATTGTATCTCTCCTTTCAATATTGCATAATGTGGAATTAACCCGCTGAACGCAGGCCGGAAAAAATTGTCAGGAAAATTCGATAAAGCAATACGAACTTTCCGATTTAACCGGCGTTCTTGCGGTCGGTGTCGAATGATTTGTTATTTTTATGCGCATAATAACAACCTGTTAGAGCTAAAATACCTCCTCGAAATCAAGCTTGTATTCCCTGTCACTTCGGATGCAATCATATTTTTTCACGTGCCTCATATCATCTTGTAGGCATTCCATGATGTTATCACGGTCTGGTTTTGAAATTTTACAACCGAAATATATTGAGTGGATTTCTTGGGGGTGGAAGGAAATAAGATCAAATAATATCTCCTGGCCTTTATCGTCTGTCTTTATTGATGGATTTTCCATATTAAAAGAAGGAATAAACACTCGCCATTCCTGTTCGTAACACCAATGTGTGCTTTTGGTGAGAAAGAGTTTAAAAAATACAGCACGATAGTCTATTAAATCTGGAGACTGACCAGTTAAGTATTTAACATAGTTACTGAGTTCTGCGATTACAGGTGGCTTGCATGAATAATTAACTTTACGAGCAGCGATGAAAGGAGTATCTAATTCGGGCATACATTTAAATTTTATTACGACACCAGTATGATCTTTTGCATAATGAGCCCACATGAGTAAATTTAAATGATCTTCAGCCAAACTCAAAATTCTTGAAGCTTTTGATAAGCGATACCACCAATTGTTCAACTCCTCGAGATATTCTGTGCAAATTATTACAGTTTCTTCAGCGAATGGCTTGATTTCATGCCTCCAAACCTCCTTTGGCATTTTCTGCTGGCTTTGCTTTGCGATATGCCATATTTTTTTAATATCACGGAACAACTCAACGCTTTCATCCCCAACTGGTTCTTCGTGTCCGTGGATCATTTTGTATTGTTCGTCTGTGAAAGCCTCGATAAGCTCGGAGACCTCAAAGCCAAAATCCATTCTCGTTTGCGTGTCAAATGGGTCATTGAAGATAGCAGGGGAACTGTATTTAAGTGTACGAGATTGAAGAATTTTTAAAGCTGCTTCTGCAGGTATATATTTGTAAAAATATTCTCTGTCGTGGCTCATTTTTTAATATATAACGCCTTTTGTTTTATTGTTTTAATAATTTAAGCAATGAAATGCTATTATCATGGGGGCTTAAAATAATTGTAAAAATTGCAATTCTTTTCATGAGCCCTCCTGGTAAATCTGGTTTTAAATGTCATAAGCGTTCACGGAACGCTGAAAATAGAAAATAGAAATTGGAAATTAGGTTTTCATGCTTTTGTGCTGTAGAATTTTGTCTGATTTTATTTTTTACCACGAAAACACGAAAGGAGGAAAGCACGAAACATCCTTTTCCCCTAATTCTTTTTTCGTGTTTTCGCCTGCCCCGTAGGTCCGGTAGATCGTACCGGGGTCTTTCGGGCTTTCGTGATTGGTTTTTTGTTTTGGACAGAGTTTTTCAACTTTTGTGATACTTATCAAAGTCGTGCCAAACCATACCTGATAATTAGGTGGGAGTGGCTGTGGTGTCATGCCCATTCATTACAGCAAAAAAAAGGGCTCAAACCGAAAATTTGAGCCCTTTGAAATTTATTTAGCGGTTTTATTTATGCGCCAACTTCTTCCTTTACTGAAACAGCGATTTTAAACAGGATGGTTAAGACGAAAAATCCTATTGCCCAGACACCGAGGGCTATCAGAATTTCAGGAATAGATGGAAAATATTCATTTACATGATGCAAAGGGTTGGGGACAAATCCACCGGAGATCATGCCGAGCCCTTTGTCGATCCATGTACCTACAAAAGTAGTTATACAGGCTACGGTAAGAATACCCTCATTTTTTCGAGTTATTGGATTAACAAGTAAAATAATGCTTATTAGCATTAAAACCATGGATGTCCACATCCAGGGAACCAGAGCACCGTGCCCGTGAAGACCGACAAAAAGGTATTTAATGTGATCCATGTGTTCCGGAATATTGCTGTAAAAAACGGTAAAAATTTCACAAAGGAAGAAAAAGACATTGATCGAAATAGCATATGCAACAATCTTGGCAAGAGACTGAATCTGTTCTCTACCCGGATCGTAATTTGTAACCCTGCGGATAATAAGGCATAAAAGAATCAATAATGCCGGACCTGCTGCAAAGGCTGAAGAAAGAAATCTGGGGGCTAAGATAGC
>NZ_JAIOSW010000406.1 GCF_021107415.1 Desulfobacula sp. | reverse complement strand
GCCACAGCGATTGCCGACCGCCTCGTTTACAACTCTGATATCCTTATTATGGAGGGAGATAGCTATCGAAAGAAACTATAAAAAAATGACTGATAACATATAGGGTCCTTCTACCCGGGCCTAAATAGGGGGTTTTAAAACTTTGGTTATTGCCAGTGCCGCACAGGTACGTTCATGAACTTGGGTGGCTGGTTTTTAAACGGTGATTTTGGCTGGATTTTAAACCGCTGTTTCCACGGTTCAGACAATCTTGTCATGCGGTTTGAATATGCAGACGACAGAATGCCTGTGGCAGTATCAGCCAACGGTGCCTCCTATTATTTAACCTATGATCAAGTAGGTTCCTTAAGGCTAGTTGCAGATTCATCCGGAAATGTGGTAAAACAAATTGAATACGATACCTTTGGTAACATACTGAGTGATACCAATCCGGTCTTTGAAATACCCTTTGGATTTGCAGGCGGTCTGCATGACAGGCATACAGATCTTGTAAGGTTTGGCTACCGTGATTATGATCCGGAAACAGGTAGATGGACTGCTAAAGATCCAATACTTTTTGCCGGAGGTGATACGGATCTGTATGGGTATGTCCTAAATGATCCGGTTAATTTTATAGATCCGAATGGGCTGGTAGGACTTTCAGGAGCAATTGCCGGAGCAATACAAGGTGGTATTGGCGGGGCATTAACAGGAGGAAAGAAAGGTGCTGTAACAGGTGCGATGGTAGGTGTTGCTCTGGGATTTTTTGCAATGCCACCCTCAGTCAATTATGCTGTGGGAGCAATGCTTGGTGAAATGTTAAATCCGGTAACTCTGGGAGAGTACTTTCCGATGTATCCAATACCGCCAGATCCGAGATTCCATCCTATGCCACCAGATCCAAAAGAAACATTAGTGTTTCCTATGCCGTCAGACCCAAGAGTGACTAAACCTGATCCATGCTAAAATTTTAGTAATGAAGATTGAAGAATTCTCATATTATTATCAGATAAGACAACACAGTTAATGAACAAGTAATACTGGAAAAAAATATGCCTCAAGATTTAATTGAATTATTATATTTGCTTGCTTTTTCATTTATAGTAGCAAGTGCTATTATAATTCCAATGCTTTTGTGGAGAGCTCTCAAGGGACAACCATTATTAGGTTTAAAAAAAAGAAAGAAATTTAAATCCCCGAAAATTTTTTATATTGGAATCATATTCTTTGGTTTTTGTACTTTATGGGCATTCTATGAAAATAGTCCATATCATGGGATGTTTTTACTGATAATTGTTGTTTTATATTTAGTGAGTCTGATTGCATATAAAAAAGGTTGGAGAGGGTAATAATATCGGTGATATATATCAAGCAAGTGGCTAAGGCTACGTCCTAAATGATCCGGTTAATATGGTGGATCCTTTGGGACTTGAAGCCTGGTAAAATAGGCGATGGATTGAGTACAGGAGAAGTTTTTGGCATCAGTATATTATTCGGAGTGTCTGTGTCGGCTGTACAGGGCTTTGCATCATTTGAAAAACATAAGGGCAGAATTTCTGCCCTTATGTTTGGTGTTGTTTAAGGTTAAAATTTAAGTGTTTTTGACAATTCCTCTAAAGTAAAATCCCATTGTGTGTCATGGGGTGGGAAGATTTCATTAAACATTTCAGGAAGCTGATCATCAACTTTGGTGAACCCGGCTTTCCGGTTGAATTCTATTTCATTGTTCAGAATTGATTTACCCAGTTCCATAACATCATCCGGTGTGATGGACAGTCCATGTTGGGCATTGATCATTTTCACAATGGTGGGAAGCCCGTCTTCATTGTCAAGAACGGCAAATGCGACAAAGAGGCACAGTCCTGCTGCATCAATGGCTGCCGTAGCAATTTGAAGACCCTGGGACAGTTCAATATTGCCTTCTTTTTTGTGGGGATCTACGGTTCCGCCGACGGCCAGGAGATTGGCAGTCACACCATAACCGGCGGTATGATCTGCACCCATGGGCGTTGTGGCATAGGTAACCCCAACCCCTTTACAGGATCTTGGGTCATAGGCCGGAAGCGCCTGTTTTTTCACCACAGGGACTCTGTCCACTCCAAGGGCATCGCCGGTGAAGACAGCACCATTGCCAATGATTTTTCCTTCGGGAGTATACTCACCAACCTTTGACAGAAGATCTATGGCTGCCTTGCCGTCTCCCCAGGGAATCATGCCGCCTTCCATGGCAATACCCAGGGTGACACCCATTTCAATGGTATCAAGGCCGAAATCATCACAAAGCCTGTCCAGCATTGCAATAGCATCAATATCGTGGATGGTGGTATGGGCACCAAATGCCCAGATGGTTTCATATTCAAATCCGGAAGTCAGATACTTGCCGTCTTTGTCATGATAAACATTGGAACATTTGATCACACAGCCCGGATGGCAGGGCTCTGTATTAATTCCCCCTCTTTGTTCGGTGAGTTCAGCTATTTTTTCGCCACTGATATCCTTTGCATGTTCAAACCGGCCGGATCTGAAGTTCTTGGTAGGGAATGTACCGGCTTCATTAATCACATTGACCAATACTGCCGTACCAAATGCGGGGAGGCCCTCTCCGGAAACCGGATGACTTCTTAACAGCTCCACCCATCTTTTATTGGCTGCTTTAAAGGCTTCGGAATCTTTGATTTCAACACGGGGGGCACCTTTGTCGTCCACAACAATGGCTTTAATCTTTTTGGCAGCCATCACAGCACCCAAACCGCCACGACCATGGGCACGGCCCGGTCTTCCGTTCATGTCAGCCTGCTGGATACTGGCACCTTTCAGGCATTGTTCACCTGCCTGGCCAATACTTAACACCCCAACGGATTTGCCATATTTTCCCCACAGGTTTTCCATGACAGCATAATTGCCTTTGCCCACAAGATCGCCTGCCGGAAGGATTTTTACCCCGTCATTGTTGATGACAATGATACTGTAGTCATCTGTTTCGGGTTTATCTTCCAGGACAATGGCTGTGATGCCGAGTTTTGCCAGTTTCTGTGAAACAAGGCCACCGGCATTGCTCTCCTTGATACCCCCTGTCAGCGGTGATTTAGCTCCGGCGGAAAGTCGCCCCGAATCTGCTGCAGGAGATCCTGAAAGGATTCCGGGAGCAAAGATCAATTTGTTTGCTTTTCCAAGCGGATGACAGGTCGCCGGCACTTCATCCAGTATCATTTTGGATGTGAGCGCCCGACCCCCAAGACCTGCATAAGCTTGCGGTACTTCTTCAAACCCAAAGGTTTTTTCTTTGGTGTTTACTCTTAAAAGTTTTCCCATTTTTTTTCTCCTTGGCAAGGGTTAATAAAAAAGGTTTATCTTCTCTTTTTTCGTCGTTTTCTTCTGCCGTGCGGCGCCATTTTGACCATCTTAGGTTCAAACTTTGCCACAATTTCAACAAGATCCTTTTGTTGATCCATGACAGCTTCAATATTTTTATATGCCATGGGTATTTCATCAAGTCCAGCAGAAAGTAATAATATTTTCTTTTTTTGTAAAATATCCTGTAAATCTTTAAAACAAAATTGCTTCATGGCAGCCGTCCGGCTCATTCGGCGTCCAGCCCCATGGGCTGCGGATCTTAAGGCTTCATCATTCCCCAGTCCCCTGACAATGAATCCCGGGTCTGCCATGGATCCGGGGATGATGCCTAAAATCCCAATATCCGCCGGTGTCGCACCTTTACGATGGATGATCACGGAGCGCAATCCGATTTTCTCCTTCCAGGCAAAATTATGGTGATTTTCTATGGTTGCAATGGCTTTTTCACCCATAAAGTCCAACACGGCATTATGAATAATTTCATGGTTGGCCGATGCATATCTTCCCATCAGTTCCATGGCCAAAAAATATTCAAGGCCTTCCCCTTTTTTCATATCCAGCCAGGCAAGATTATTTAACGTCCTGCCAAGCTCAGGATGAAGTCTTTTTGCAAGAGTTGAATAATGGTTTGCTATCCTGGCGCCTGCACCCCTGCTGCCCGAGTGAGTTAAAAAAGCAATATATTCTCCTGCTTTTAAACCGATATCATCGTGAGTCAGGCAAAGCTTGCCGAATTCTGCAAAATGGTTTCCCGATCCACTGGTTCCCAATTGTTTGTGTGCCTTGTCTTTTAATGATTTGACAACAGGGCAGAATGTCCAGTCTTCATCCATGACCCGGTGCTGCCTGGGATGTTTGAAGCCTTCTCCCACACCGAATTTTGTCTGGGTTTCAAGGGCCTGCCTGAAGAGCTGTTTATGGGTCTCATACTCCGTGAAAGGTATGGGAAGAACAGATATTTTCATCCGGCAGGCAATGTCAACCCCCACGGCATACGGGATGACAGCATCTTTAACCGCCAGCACGCCACCGATGGGAAGGCCGTATCCCAAATGAGCATCCGGCATTAATGCCCCTTTGACGGAAACAGGAAGGCTTACCGCATCATCCATCTGTGACACAG
>NZ_JAIOSW010000088.1 GCF_021107415.1 Desulfobacula sp. | reverse complement strand
CATTGGGATTAAGCTGATTCCCGTAAGCGTCCACAATGCCGTAACTGTTGCCGCCCACGGTGATGATGGTATCCTGGATGAGTTGACGGGCTTCTTCAAGATCCCCGGTGAAGAGCAATCTTGTAAGTCCCCGTGAATGAACGCTAGGCAGGGTAGCCCCCGGCGGTTCATCTGGATCGAAGACCGTGGAGCTACTTTCAATGGTGCCCAGGTTCAAGGCATCACCGGTCCGGGTGTCGATCTGCAGGATGATCAGTTCATGATTCGGCGCATTGATGATCACTTTATAACTTCCGGACGGGGCATCATTAAAGACGAAAACACCGTCCGCATTTGTAATGGTGGTGAGATTCGTACCCTGGATGGTGACAGCGGCGCCTGCAATGGCTTGTCCTGTGTCGGTGTCAACCAGAACACCCGTGGCAGAAGCCTGTCCTTTTGCAACATTAAATGCCAGGGCAGAAACTGCAGTTTCTTTATCGGTCACGACACTGACGGAACGGGGTCCTTCCTGGGCATCCGGGGCAATGGAGATGTTTACCACGGCCTCGGTGGGGCTGTTTATGGTGAGGGCATTTATTGTAATGTCGTTACCAAAGTCGGCCTGGCTGACGTTTTCTGTGAAATGGGTTTCAAAATTACCTGATGCTTCACCTGTCAGTATGACGTCGAGGGTTTCACCCTGTTTTCCAGTTACCGGGTGCATTTGGGAAATAAGGGCTGACGTAAGTCTCGGGGGTGCGGTTCCGCTGCTGTTAACCGTGCCGGTGATCCGGGTTGAGTCAAGGAAGGTGGGTGTTTCAACCGGATGGACTTCCAGAACCAGATCCTGCTGGGTGGAACCGGACACATCATTGACTATAACCTCAACAGTCCGGTTTGCACTGAGTTCTCCGTCATGGGCCTGGCAGTCAATACTGTAGGTCCCGGCCTGATCAAAGTCAGGTGTGAACGTGATAGTGCCTGTGGCAGGGATAAATATGGCGTTGTTGGGCAGGGGAGTCGCAGTCAGTGTCAGGATGTCATCATCCGGATCACTGGCCTGGATCAGAATGGTCAAAAGACCTCCCTCATCGATAGTCAGTGGATCAGGTGCGGATATTTCAGGCGGCCGATTGACGTTAATCACCGTGATCCGGACCGTTTTTGTTGCGGTAAGACCCAGGGGATCTCTGGCTTTAAATGCTATCACGTAAATGCCCTGCTGAGTATTATCCGGTGTAAAATCAAATGTTCCTGTGGCTTGTGTGCCGGGGATGGACAAAAACTGGGCATTGTTAAGCTTGGGTGATGCTGAAAGGGTCACCACATCTCCATCAGGATCTGTTGCCGAGACATCGATGGAAAGTAAGGCACCTTCAGCCACTGTGTATGAGAGAGGATCTATTGAAATAACAGGTGGTTCGCCCACAGGGGGTGCAGCATTTATGATAATTGTCACTGTATCGGCTATGCTGGCAGCACCGGCATTGTCCGTGACTATTAGAGTGAATAGGTAAGTACCGGCTGTCAACGTAACACTGGGCTCGGCAATATTTTCAGGATCAGGAACACCGGGTTCACTTGTCCATGTATAGCCGGCAACCGTGCCGTCCGGGTCAGAGGAGCCGCTGCCGTTCAGGGCGATGATAATTTCAGTTTGACCATAAATGAGCGTTTGTATCTGTTCCGGCCCGGCTTCGGCAACAGGGGGAATGTTTTCGGGCATGGCATCGGATACGGTGAGGATAAAATTCTGGGTGTCAAAAAGGCCTGCCCGGTCATCAACATGGATTGAAATCATATGGTCATCAATCTGCGTTTCTCCCGGCGTCCATTGAATCAGCCCGGTTGAGGTATCTATTTGCATCCCATTGGGTGGGTTTTCAAGAGAATAAACCAGCACATCGTCAGGATCAGGATCTGTTGCATCCACATCATAGATGTATAATTGTCCTTCAACAGCAGAGACAACAGGTGTGGATGTGATTGTGGGACCCTGGTTCAGGACCGGGAGATCTTCTATTGTGATGACAAAACTCTGCGTGTCGTTTCCTCCGTTTCCATCTGTGATATCAGCTGTCACCTCATAGGTACCGGCAGTATCCGGTGACCATGAGATCAGACCTGTGGCCGCATTAATCGACATTCCAAAAGGGGATGTGGAAAGACTGTATGTAATGTCGTCTCCGTTCGGGTCAGAGGCATTGATGTCATAATTGTAGGGTATGCCTGTAGTGCCGTGGAGGACGGGTGGCGAGTAGATGACGGGCGCGGCGTTGGCCGGGGGGCGGCTTGCAGTGGGATGGCCGGCAACGACATTGGAGTAACAGGAAGTGCAATTGTATTTTCCGAAATAATGGCTGAATAGTGAGATGTCCGCAGAATCAATGTTTCCAACACCATTAAAGTCACCTTCACAGGGCTCTCCCTGATCGCAGTCGGTGCGTCCAATATCAGAAGAAAAAATTGAAAGGTCTGAGCCATCCACATCTCCGTCATTGTCCAGATCACCGGTGCATTCTGAAACTGCTTTTATAAGATATAAATAGGTTGTTTCATTTGAAATCGTGGTGTCCAGGTAAGTCGAATAGGTGGATGTGGTTTCTGCAATTAGTTCAAAGTTAAAAGGGTCGGATTCATCGGCACGGTATACAAGATAGTTTTGCGTTCCTTCCCGGTGTGTCCAGGTCAGTTGAACCTTGCCTGCCTTTGATCTGGTTGAGATATTAAAACAAGGGGATATGGTAATATGAGCAGTATCGATTTCAGAACGGGATGATCCGTCATTTACAATGAGGGAGACGTTGTAGCTCCCTTCCGGGACAACCACTGCGGGGGTTAAACCATGTGTTGTTTCAAAGGGGCCATACCAGAAGTAGACTAATGAATCGCCGTCAGGATCATTGGAACCGCTTCCATCCAGCAAGATCGTGCCGGCCAGAGTCAGGTCCTTTGTGGCGGCTTGATCAACGCCTGCGTCCGCAACCGGTTGGGCAGCCGCAGCAATTGCCGGGCCAAAAAAGGAAACGACTTCCTGATATCCGGGTATGCGGGGTTGGATCAACTGAAAGAGCAGCATGGTCAGGATGACCGCGGTATATGCCGGAACTTTTAAGTAAAATGGATGGAATTGCCTCTTCAAATTCATTATGTTTCCTCCAGGATTAAACAATCAATACTAAAAGCCATTGCACTGCCTGTTACAAGAAGGGCTACAGTAATTACTGATAATTTTAAAAATTGATTCATAAAAAATCCTTCTTTTTTTCGAGGCAACCCGGCCATCTCTTCATGAGATCCGTCGGTTTTCCGTCCTTGATTTACATCAAGTTTGGCTTTTCATGAACGTTTTGACATTCAATTAATATAGCAATAATTGTGCCGAAATATTCAAATATCAATCTTCCTTTTTAATTGAAACATGTGAAAGATCGAAGAAGATGGATATAGTTGTTATCCTTTATTTACTAACAAAAATATAAAGAGAAAACTTTCAGGCTTTATTTTTGGTCCGAAGAAGACTATGTAAAACTTTACATAGTTTTATGTAAAGTTTTACATAAATAAGGAATATTTTTTCTCATTTTTTTAATGCGATCATTTGATCCATCAAATCAGCTGCCGATTTGGCAAAAGACGGATCATTGATGTGAAGATTTTTTTCTTTAACCGTAATGGCAGGTGCTAAATTTTCTTTAAATGTTTTAATGAAAAGATTGTTCATCGCAGGATCATATAAAGGGCCGTCAATACTATCAGCCACTGACCAGCCTTTCATAGGAATTAATACTTTTATTGTTTCTCCTGCAGGATTTAGTTTTTTTGATAATTGCCGGGCGATGGTTTTTGTCTCTTTTTTATTGAGTCGAATAGCGGACCGGAAATCATAAAAGAAGATTTTACGGTCTTTGTATTGCTCAGGAATACTGTGACGATCAAATTCCAGCACAGCGCAGTCTAATCCACCGGGTACGATAAGCCGGGGAAGGTGAAAGTCTTTTATGGCTTCAAATCGATGAGGGCCAATCCCACCGCAATAACCATCCATGAGCCGATCTGCCAGTTCATGGGTCGCCAGATCCAGTATGCCCTCAAAAAAACCTTCTGAGGCCAGTTCTTCCATTGCGGTTCCTCCGGTGCCATTGGCATGGAAGGTAACAACTTCATACCCTTTATTTTCCAGTGATGCTTTTATTTGTTCTGCTGCCTGAGTAATAAATCCAAAAAAAGACAGGGCGATGCGTTGGCGATTCTTGGCGGGAGTCCATTCACTTTGGGCCATGGCACATACAGCAGCAGCAGCTTTATCCAGCATCCCTCCCAAAATACTGTTGATCCCCAGTATATCGGAAACACTATGCATTATGGTGATGTCTTTGGTTCCAACTATATTGGTCATATCCCTGGAAGCAACAGTGGACAGCATGATTTTGGGGATACCAAGTGGCAGAACACGCATGATTCCAGTGCACAGATAAGTACCGGAACCACCACCTGCAGAAATAATACCCGATATTTCACCTCTGTTATGAAGTGCCTTTACGACTTTCCCGGCTTCTTTCAACATGGCCTGAATCATTTGATCCCGATCCTGCCAATCTTGCAGCAAGCCCTTTTCTTTCAGGCTGTTGAAAAGATCAATATCCACAGTACAGGATACCGGCTTTTTGGTCCCGACATTAATTGTAAGCGTGCGCACACCTCGTTTTTCTATACATTTTTTAATAAAAAGATGTTCTTCTCCCTTGGTGTCAAAAGTTCCGAGTATTGCTATTGAGGAGTTTTTGTTCATTTGATATCCTTTTATATAAATAAGTGAAATGTGAATTCTAATAGTTAAATAAAATATCATTTTCTATATAAGCCTGTTCAAGTTTTTCCTGGTGATTCTTTAGCTTTTCCCCCATATCGGTTGCCAATGTATGAACCAGGTAATTGATCAGGCTGATCAGGGAGGCAGGGTTTCCCAGGAAAGGAATTGTTTTCAACGGTGCGATAAGGACATGATCGCTGAATTGGACCAGTGGGCATGATGAACTGTCTGTCAGCAGTATCATTTTTAGTTTATACCGCTTTACAAGCTTTCCTATTTTGATTAATTCGTTTGGATATCTTGAAGTGGCAATAATAACTACAGCAGATTTTTGAGAGGCAAATATCAACCGGTCAATGGTTGTTCTGTCACTTCCTTTGAAAATAGTCACATTCTTTCTTATTTTCGATAAGGTCCAGCCCATGTAATATGCCGGTGCATAAGAAAGCCTTGAGCCGACAATATAGACGGCCTCTGATTTTTTCAAAATCTTTCTTATTCTTTTAACTTCTGATAGATCAATATTTTTAATCATGGCCCTGATATTTTCAATATCCTGATTGGTTATCCTTTCAAGTTGTGCATCATCGCTGTGCACAACATGGTTGGCAAGCCTGCTTCTTTCAATCAGGGTAAGTTCGTTGTCAATAAGGTTTCTTAATGCCTTGATGAACACTGCATAGCCTGGTAAATTCAATTGGCGGACAAATCTGACAACCGTGGCTTCACTGACACCTACGGCGACGGCTAATTTTCTTGTTGTCATGAAAACGGCTTTGTCAGGATTAGACAATACAAAATCTGCCAGCATTTTTCCTTTGGAAGTCAATCCAGAATAGTGTGCATCAATAATCTTATGCAAAGCAGTCGTTTTTTTGTCCATCGGAGTCCTCGTATGTTAAAAAGGTGAAAGTTTGCAAAGCTTGTTACATTTTTATCCTTCACTGTCAAGTTTTAGCCCGATTTTGACTTTTTTAGTTATCAAAAAACATCAACTTAATTAATAAATCGTAAATTAATTTTAAATCGCTATTTGGTATCTGCTGTTTGATTGATGGTTTGGCAGTAAATTAGTTATCTACAATAATGGATTGAAAATAGACAAAAAAATATGTAACAAAACCTATCAAGTTTAATTTCTACTTGACAAACATGACTAATTATGAAAGGTTTTGTTTAATTAGTTCCAATCAGGAGGTGAAAGATGACAATAGAAATTCCAATATGTCCTGAATGCAAAAAGGAGATACTTTTAAATGAAACCAGATGTCATCATTGCTCAAAGTCCATTGCAACTGTGGAATTCCGGTCGGTTTTCAGCTGGAATTGGCCGGACAGGACGTTTCTTCTCTTCTCAGTGTTAATTTTTGTTTCATTTTTTATGCCCTGGTTTCCCGGAAAATTTCTTTCCATGGAAAATCCTTTGTCACCGCTTAACCTGCTCCTGCATCTTGTGGACCTGGATGTTGAATTCCTCGTATCCTATGATGTTTTGAGAATGGTTTTAATTATCCCTTTGTTTTCTTTTTTTCTTTTTTTAATGGTCTATCTGGGGGACGGTCTGAAAGCTACTCCCTTCCCTGGTATATTTCTTATCATTTGTATACTTGTGTCCATGTTTACGTTTATTTTTCAAACCCTTGCGGGTGTTTTCCAATGGGGTGCGGCTTTTCTTTTTTTCGGGGGATTTTTATATTATCTACAGCAATGTTACAAAAAAGGAACACTTGGCAGGATATCTTATTATTTATTATTCCTCTTTATCCTGACCTCCATTTTTTTATATCTTTTTGATCTTTCAATAGAATTTTATGCCAGGCTTGATCTCATTATACTGGGCGAAACCTGGGGGTTCTTTCTGGCCTGGGCAGTTTCGTGCCTGCTTGTTCTTCTGGCAGTTCTGTATAATATACGTTCGATTGAGGATTTCTGGATGGTAATATTTGCCCTGGGTTTTTCTGTGATTGCCTATTCAACCCTGGTTCATCCATTTTTTGTATCCGGCCCTTTAAAGTTTTTTGCGGATAACCTTCATGAAACTTTTATCCAGCTTGTTGCCCATATTCGTATTGTCGGTATTGCCCTGATCATAGCCATTACAACCGGTGTTCCTGTGGGTATCTATATTACACGTCATCCGGGTGCTGCAGGAATTGTTCTTTATATATCAAGTATTCTCATTACCATACCCAGTATTGCCATGTTCGGGTTTATGATGCCGATTCTTTCAACCATTGACAATGCATGGGATGCGGTCAGCGGGATCGGGATCGGGGTTGTTCCTGCAGTCGTGGCATTGTCTCTGTATTCCCTGCTTCCGATTGTCAGAAATACTTATATTGCATTAAAAAGTGTGGACCCCGCCACGATTGAAGCAGGCAAGGGGATGGGAATGACAAATTTTCAGCTTCTTGTGCAACTGCAGCTTCCTCTGTCAGCACCCATTATTATGGCAGGTGTCAGGACAGCTGTGGTTATGGGGATTGCCATTGCTGCCATTGCTGCATACATCGGTGCAGGAGGGTTAGGGCTTTTTGTCAGTGAAGGGCTTCAGATGTCAACCAATAACTCGGTTATTGCAGGTGCCATTGCCATGAGTCTTCTTGCCATTGTGGCGGATATCTTTTTAGGCAAAGCAGAGGACTGGATTACACCGACCGGCCTGAAAATCAAACAGGCAACAGAGTAATAAAGGAAAAAATTATGGGAACCATGCTAAGCCTTCAGAAAGTAACAAAAATATATCCCGGAGCCGGGCATGTCAAGGCTGTAGATGAACTTACCTTTGATCTGGAGGAAGGTGAGATCTGTACGCTTGTCGGACCTTCAGGATGCGGCAAAACCACTGCAATGAAAATGATTAACCGCTTGATATCCATTACCAGCGGAAAGATTATTATTGACGGCAAGGATATTTCCAGGCTCAACACCATAGAGCTTCGAAGAAGCATCGGGTATGTGATTCAAAACATCGGCCTGTTTCCCAATATGACCATTGGTGAGAATATTGCCATTATCCCGAAACTTCTAAAATGGGACAGGGCAAAGATTGATGAAAAGGTGCAAAGACTTCTTGAAATCGTCAATCTTGGCCCTGACGAGTACAAGGACCGGTATCCAAATGAACTCTCAGGAGGCCAGCAGCAGAGAATCGGAGTTGCCAGGGGAATGGCGGGTGATCCGCCTATCATGCTCATGGATGAGCCGTTTGGCGCAATAGATCCCATTAACAGGGAGCATCTCCAGAACGAGTTTTTAAAAATACAGGAAAAGGTTAAAAAAACCATTGTATTTGTCACCCATGACATTGATGAGGCCATAAAAATGGGAGATAAGATCTGCCTGTTAAAAGATGGCCACCTGGTCCAGTTCGCATCTCCGGAAGAGATGCTGACCCATCCGAAAAACGATTTTGTCGCTGATTTCGCAGGGGGTGACCGGACCCTCAAACGGCTCAACCTGTTTACTGTAAAACGGGCAATGAAGGACAACCCACCGATTATTAATCAGGATGAAACCATTGAAACTGCCCGTAACCTGTTCTCAGAAATCAGCATCCGATACCTGATTGCAGTAAATTCAGAAGGTAGGCTCACAGGGATGATTGACAACCAGGATATTCCTGATAAAGCAAGCCTGGTTAAAGATGCAGTTGCACCGACCAATGCATGGCTGACGGCGCAGTCGAATCTCAAAGACGGCCTGTCTGAGATTTTTACCCATGATTACGGATTCCTGATTGTGGTGGATGACGCGAAAAAGGTGCTCGGCTGGCTTCACACAGAAGATATCAAAGAGACCTTGAAAGGATAGAATCATGATTTTACGGATTTTATTTCAACTGGTCAAAAGGCTGGCCCCGATTTTTTTAACGATCCTTTTTATTGTGTGGCTTTATACTTATTATGGGGCATGGGACTACACAATTAAAAATCTTTCAGAATTTTTCAGATTGATTCTTGAGCACTTTATCCTGGTCATCATCAGCATGTTCTGTGCCGTCATTGTGGGGGTGACCCTTGGGACCATAATGACACGGAAAAGCATGGAAAAGATGTCTTCGGTCATAATGGCTGTGGTTAATGTCTGGCAGTCGGTTCCTTCGCTTGGTGTGCTTGCCCTGGCATACGGGTTTCTGCCCCTTATCGGTCTTTCAGGCATTGGTATGGTTCCTGCACTGATTGCGCTTTTTTTTCATGCAGTGGCACCCATTGTCAGAAATACTTATGCAGGGATTGAATCGGTGAGCAAAGATGTCATCGAGGCAGCCACAGGGATGGGAATGACCAAAAAACAAATCCTGTTTCAGATTGAACTTCCCAATGCCATGCCTGTGATTGCAGGCGGAATAAGAACATCAACCGCCATTATTGTCGGAACAGCCCCCCTGGCATTTCTCATCGGCGGTGGCGGACTCGGGTTCTGGATATTTACCGGAATTGCCCTGGTTGACATGGGCATCATGATGGCAGGTGCTGTACCAGTTGCCCTTATTGCCATGCTGTTTGATTATTGCCTGGGTGTTTCTGAAAAATTTCTTGTTTCAAGAGGAGTCCGGACGGATGAAATAGAACTGGCTTAATCGTTAAAAGGCCGGGTATAAATAAATTGATATCCGGTCATATGATGCTGTGTGCATTTTGTCCACAGCAATTAATATTAAATAATATTTTACTGGAGGTTTTATTATGAAAAAATTGATTCTTTTACTGGTAGCACTTACATTTATTGCGCTTCCCTTGTCGGCTTTTGCAAAAGCCCCTGTAAAGGTAGCATCCAAGGGGTTTACCGAACAAATAATTCTGGGTAAAATCATGGTCAACCTGTTAAAAGACAGAGGAATTCCTGTTGAAGATCGTACCAGCCTTGGTGGGACAAATGTGAATCGAGAAGCCCTGGAACAGGGGCAGATTGATGTTTACATGGAGTATACGGGAACTGCATGGCTTTCATTTTTCAAGAAAAAAGAAGTGGTTCGCGACGCTGGTAAGCTTTATGCCAAGGTAAAGGCAGAGGATGAAAAAATTGGTCTTATATGGCTTGCACCTGCAAAATTCAACAATACCTATGCCATTATCATGAAAGCCTCGACTGCTGATCAACTGGGCATCACCACCCTGTCCCAATGGGCTGCATGGACAAAAAATAATCCCGGCAAAATGAGCGTTTCCACCAATGCAGAATTTTATTCCAGAGTTGACGGGTTCAAGGGAATGATGAAATACTATGGTCTTGAATTCGGTAAAGATATCCCGGATGCAAAAGTCATGAAAATGGAGACCCCTCTCGCCAAAAAGACGGTCAGGGACGGGCAGGCCATGTGTGGAATGGCATTTGCCACTGATGGTGAGATCAAGGATTATAACCTGACTGTGCTTGATGATGATAAAAGTTATTTTCCCATCTATAATCCTGCACCGGTTATCAGGGCTGAGGTGCTTAAAGCATACCCTGAAATTAAATTCATTTTAAGTGAGATCGGATCTTCTCTGGACACTGCCACCATGACAAGACTTAATTACAGGGTCAATGTGAATGGCGAAAAACCAGAAGCTGTGGCTAAAAGCTGGCTTGCCGGTGTTGGGCTTATTATCAAAAAAAGTAAATAAATCTACATCAACTTTAAATGCCCGGGTTTAAAATATCTTCCCGGGCATTAATTTTGTTTTTCATGTCATCCTGTTTCCACTTCCATGCTTTTCAGGACTTCAGCCTGTACACTATCCCAGATTTTTCGTTTGAGTGCCATGTAATTGTCTGAGAGCTGGACATCGGCATTGCGCGGGTGAGGAAGATTGTTTACAATTTCCTGGGCAATGCGGCCCGGTCTGGCGGTCATTACAGCAATTCGTGACGACAGCAGCAAGGCTTCGTCTATGGAATGGGTGATGAATATGATGGTTTTTTTATGTTTTTCATAAATGCGGACCAGCTGTTCCTGGAGAACCTGACGTGTCATTGCATCAAGGGCTGCAAAAGGTTCATCAAGGAGCATAACTTCAGGGTCGTTTGCCAGAGCCCTTGCTATGGAAACCCGCTGCTTCATACCACCGGAAAGATGATGGGGATAACTTTTTTCAAAGCCATTGAGGGCAACCAGATCAATAAATTTAGCAGCTATGGCCTTTCGTTCGGATTTTGGAATTCTTTTCATCTTCAGTCCGAATTCCACATTCTCCTGCACTGTTTTCCAGGGGAATAAAGCGTATTGCTGGAAAATCATTCCGCATTCCGGTGTAATTCCGGTGACGGGTTTCCCGTCCAGAAGGATTTCTCCGCTGCTAGGGGTGTCAAACCCGGCTATCATGTTAATCAAAGTAGTCTTCCCGCATCCGGATGCACCGACAACAACAAGAAACTCTCCATCCCTGATGTCCAAGGACAGATCTTTAAGTGCCGTTACTTCACCTTGTTTGCTGGAAAAACATTTGGTAACATTATTAACACAAATTTTGCTTTGATCGTTTAACGTGTCCACGGCAGCAGTCTCCGTTCAAATTTTTTAAAAACAACATCAATAACCATAACAGTAAGGCTGATCATCACCATTCCCAACATCACGGTATCGGTTTGAAAATATTCCTTTCCGTTCATAATCATAAATCCCAACCCTTCACGGGCTGCTACCAGTTCCGCGGAGATGATACATGTCCAGGCAATCCCCAGCATTACTTTCAGCCCTGAAATAATCTGGGGAAGTGCACCCGGCAGGATAACTTCACGCATTACATCCAGCTTGGAGGCTCCCAGATTACGCGCTGCTCTGATCAATAAGGGATCAATGCTTTTTGTGGCCTCAATAATATATAAAAGAGAGGGTGCAAAAGATCCCATAAATACTATGGAGTATTTTTGTGTTTCCGTAATGCCGAGCCAGAGAAGGGAAAGCGGTATCCAGCTCATGGACGGCAAGGGGCGCAACAGTGAAATAAAAGGATCACATATGGCCATGAATATCCGTGATGAACCAAGAAAAATTCCAAATGGAATGGCCACCATGGATGAAATCATGAACCCCACCATCACGCGGCGGGTTGAAGCAAGGGTGTGCGCCATAAGGTCACCATTACCAATAAGTTTTACAGCTCTTGCAAAAATTTTGGAAGGTGCCGGCATAAAGACCGGGTCAATCAAACCGGCTTTGCAGATAATTTCCCAGATAACAATAAAAAGAAGTAGAGAGAGGATGCTTATAACAACCAGTTTTTTTGAATGGTTTTCTTTGTCCATTTGGCTTTAACTCCTTGATTTTGATCAGGCATACCTTAAGAACATTCCAATGGGAAAATTTTTATTCACGTAGTATGCCTGATCATTCATGCATGTTTATGGCAGCATGTCTGTTGTAACCCAGTTTTTAACCATAGGTGCCTGATCAATTTGTCCATGTCTGGTGAGAAAATTTCCAAGTTTCTGCATCCCTTTAATAAAATCTCCTGGATCACTCATGAGTGCTTTTTGTTTACTGCCCGGAATCCATTCGATGTCCTTGAGTACAGTCATCTGATCTTCCATATTCAGGTTGGTCAGCTTGACAAGTACTTGAGCACACTCTCCAGGTTTGTTAATCAACATGTCAACTGCTTCAAAATAACCTTTGACAAAAGCTTTACACGTATTGGGATATTTTTGGGCAAAATCTTTGCGAACTACAAGCAGATCAGGGCCGGGACCAAGTTTGTATTTTTTATAAAGACTGAATTCAGTGTCGTTGACAAGAAGATGGTTGCCTTTCATATTCAGAAGTTTATTAAAATGGGGTGTCCAGGCAGCACAAGCATCAATCTCGCCGGAGCTCATGGCAGCAGGCATTTCATTTACTTTCAGGTTGAGCAAGGTGAGATCTTTTTCAGGGTCCAGTCCGGCCTGTTCCAGTAAATCCAATACCAGTACATGGGCGCTGGATGCAAAAGGAGCAGCAATTTTTTTACCTTTAAGATCTTTCAAGGAATTGATTCCGTCCCTTGCAATTATCCCTTCTACTGTTGCATAGGAATCCTGTGTACCAAAGGCCAGAAAACTTTTGTTGCCGACTGCCATCAATGCAATCGCTGAAATACTGCCGGTTGAAGCCACGTCAAGATCACCGGCAATAAGTGATCCCATGCGCCCGGATGAAGCATAAAAATTTTGAAACAAAACTCCCAGGCCGTGTTTTTTAAACAACCCTTTTTCCATGCCGACCCAGGCCGGGTAATGTCCAAGCCAGGAAGAGCCGCCATAAATAACAGTAACCTTTTCAGGCTTGTTATCAGCACTTGCAGTGCCGGGTGCCAATGTCAGCATGACCGCCATGGTCAAAGCCAATAAAAGGGTACTAATGGTTACTTTTTTTAATTGCATCCTGTTACCTCCTTGAGTTGTATTTAATTGTAAATTATACTTTTCCAGCCTCAATACGGCAAGGCCGGGAAAGTATTCCAATGAATTAATAATTACATGCCTTCAAGAAATGTACCACTTGCAATATACGCTTTAAAAACAAGGATATTGCATATAATTGT
>NZ_JAIOSW010000431.1 GCF_021107415.1 Desulfobacula sp. | reverse complement strand
TGAAGCTGGATTTTCTCATCAATGGTGAACGCGTGGACGCTTTGTCCCAGCTGATCCACAGGGACAAGGCAGAAGCAAGAGCAAGGACGGCCTGCAAAAAATTAAGAGAAGAAATTCCCAGGCAGCAGTTTAAAATTCCCATCCAGGGTGCCATTGGAGGAAAAATCATTTCCCGGGAAACCATATCTGCATTCAGAAAGGATGTGACGGCCAAATGTTATGGCGGTGATATATCAAGAAAACGAAAGCTTCTTGAAAAACAGAAAAAAGGTAAGAAACGAATGAAAATGGTGGGATCTGTTGAAATCCCCCAGTCTGCGTTTCTGTCTGTTTTGAAAACAGATTAAGCTATTGTTTTTTATTCATTCATTTTTTCAAGTCTGTACCGCAGGGTGGCACGGGACAGGCCAAGGAACCTGGCAGCCCTGGAAACATTGTTGTTCAAGGTTTTCATAGCATAATTAATACAATAACTTTCAAGATCATCAAGGCTGAGCCCATGATCATTGATGATCAGTGGAATGAGTGAATCCAGGTTTATTTGTTTAAATAATTTTTCCTGGGATTCATTGAGGATAACATGGTGGCTGGTGATTTGAGACCCTTTACTCAGAATCATGGCCCGCTCAAGAACATTTTTTAACTCCCTGATATTTCCTTTCCAGGGATATTGGGTCAGTTTTTTTATGGCTTTGTCTGAAAGTTCCGGCGGTTTTCTGCCAAATGCTTTTGAAAATTTCTGTATAAAATGGTTGGAGAGTTTGGGGATATCTTGTTTTCTTTCCCTCAATGGTGGAATATGGACAGGGAATACATTGATTCGATAGAAGAGATCTTCCCTGAAAAGCTTTTCTTCAACCATTTCTTCAAGATTTTTATTGGTGGCGGCAATGATCCTGACATCCGCTTTTATGGTCTTTGTTCCGCCAATTCTCTCAAACTCACGGGTTTCAAGTATCCTTAAAAGCTTTGCCTGGACATCAAGTTTCATATCTCCGATTTCATCCAGAAAAAGAGTGCCGCCTGATGCTGTTTCAAATTTGCCTTTTGTGCTCTTGTGGGCTCCTGTAAATGCTCCCTTTTCATAACCAAACAATTCCGTTTCCTGGAGAGTGGAGGGAATCGCCGCACAATTTACAGTTAAAAACGGACCGCTGGAACGAGGACTGTTGATGTGGGTCGCACGACTTAAAAGTTCTTTTCCGGTTCCACTTTCCCCGGTAATCAGAACGGTTGTATCTGTGTTGGATACACTTCCCGCAAGTTTAAGGACATCACATATTTTTGGAGAATCGCCCACAATATTTTTAAAGGTATACCGGTCTTCGATTTCCTGCCGAAGGTGCCGGACTTCAGAGGTCAGGCGGCTTATTTTTAATGCCTTAATAATACTGGAACGCAGCTTTTCTTCTTTAAAGGGTTTGGTGACATAATCAAAAGCCCCTTTTTGGATCGCTCTGACTGCATTCTCAATGGAGCCATAGGCTGTGATGACAATTACCGGTATTTCCGGATCTTTTTCTTTGATAAAATTAAGAACATCCATTCCGTTAATTTTAGGAAGTTTTAAATCCGTGATCACAAGGTGAATCATCTCATTTTCAAATATATCGATAGCCTGTTCACCATCAACAGCTTCATGGATGTGAAGGTCACAATGACTTGCCGCATTCTTTCTTCATCTTCGACTAATAGTACATTCGCCGGCATGTTTGTCCTCCTGTGATAATAAAGGGAACAATAGTTTAAACCGGGTCCCCTTCCCCGGCGTACTTTTGATTTTAATCTGCCCTTTGTGGGCTTTGACTACCTGGGAGACAATGGACAGGCCAAGGCCGATACCGTTATCTCTGAAACTGACAAAGGGATCTAAAATTTTTTCCATTTGTTCATCACTGATACCGCTACCCTGATCCATGACGGATATCATCAGGCAGTCAGGATGCTGCTGGGTCAATCCCTTTATGGGAATCATGGCCTCGTCAATGATCTCTTTTCCTTTTTCAATGCCGATCCTGACGGTAACTGTTCCGCCATTCGGCATGGATTGAACGGCATTTAAAAAGATGTTCCAGAATACTTCTTTTACCTGGTCCGAATCAGCCAGAATTGCCGGTGCCATAGCGGGAAAATCCCGGTCTATTTTGTAACCTTTTTCATTAAAGCGTTCTTCCGTGGAGATAAGAATTTCTTCAAGCAGGTTGGTAATGTCAATGCGCTGAAAATTGGGAGAAGCAGGTTTTGCAAAATCAAGGAATGCCGTCAGTGTTTTGTTCAACCGCTCCACTTCTTCCATAATAAAATCAGCTGCCCTTTCTCTCATTTCCATAGGCCGTTCGGAATTTGACACTACTTGTGCGGACCCAAGAATGATCCCCAAAGGATTTTTTATTTCATGGGCAATACTGGCAGTCATTTGTCCCACAGCAGCCAGTTTTTCCTTTTGGGCAAGCTCGGCATAGGTCTTTTTTAGCTCGTTGGTACTCAGTTCCAGGGAAGAGGCCATTTGATTGAAGGACCTTGCCAATGCAGATGCAATATCCGGGTCTTTGATATTAACTTTATACGCAAGATCACCGCTTGAAATTCTTTCAATTCCTTTTTTGAGAATATTTAAGGGGCTGACAATGGTCATGGCCAGAAGATAGCTTAACAGGCTGGAAAGAAGAATACCTGCAATCACAAGAGTGATTATAGCTTTTTTAATGGCAATAACATTTTCAAGAAAATCCGAGACCGGCAGGGTGACACCAACCGTCCAGTCGTTTCCGGGATAATCCGTATAGGCTGTAAAAAATTGTTCACCCTGAAATGTGGACATGCCGAATG